>NZ_JBHLWV010000028.1:0-110270 GCF_042432625.1 Gordonia phosphorivorans
TGGACGCGCAAGCCCAAATCGCATAGCGTTCACAACGACTCGTTGATCAGAACGCGTGACTCTACGCCCGATCCGAAGTCCACCACCCCAAGGGGCACTATCCCACGGGAACAGGCGAGTCACCGAAGAAGACCACGTTGGCATTTGGGTACTTCCGACCAAGCGCTGACAGTCGCCCAGCGGCGAAGTCCCGCAATGCATCAGCAGCAGCCTCTGCCTCGATAGCTTCGGCCACACTAGGTCGATAGCCCGAATGAACGACTCGATTACGCACATCTGCCACCTTCCTACTCCAGTCGCCGAGTTCACCTCGATCCAATCGCCAAGTACCGCCAAGTCGAGTATGAAATTCGTTCTTTATTCGGGTTACGATCGTGCTGGAGAAGACCTCCGCAGCGTCGTCGATCGATACCCCTTCCTCCCACATCAACATGCCCAGCAAGCCGTCGAACAGCACCTCGCACGCGATGCCGAGATGGATCACGGCGTCACGAAACGAGCCAACGCCATGAAGGGCGTACCCCGCGTCGGTTCGACACTCGAGGTAGCGGGCCAGCGGGTCCAGTCGATCTAGACGGCTTTGGAGGCCTGCCGCCTGATCGAACATTGCGTAGTCCGTGCCGACTTCACTAACGAGACCACCAAGGTTGGGTGGTGCCCCATCTTCGAGAACCGTGATACCGACGAAAGTAACCTCGGTCTCGTCCGGCGCACGTTTGAAGATGAGTACGGTCGGAAAGAGCCGTCGAATCGTCAACTCAGGCAAGGGACGGGGGGCGACTACACGGTAGGATCGGTAGAACTTCATCAGTTCACTCAGACACCGATCGATCGAGGTCGAATCTGACGGCTCCTCACTGTTGAATGTGACTGCCTCCACGACGGTGCGGTACATCTCACCCGGAGCGATCTCTCGGTCGAGGTATTCATGGCCGGTGTCTTCGTTGTGGGTTGGGTGCATCGCGTCGAACGCCTTCATCAGCAACTTACTCTCGTGCACGAACGGCGTAGGCGAATCATCGACCATCTGCCAGAATCTCAGAGATACGAAGTTGTGCTCGCCATCCAATACTGGGGTGGTCGCCACACCTGATTGCGGCGCGAACTCCACTCCTTCCAACTCCGGCGTTCGTTCATCGGTAGTTGAATACCAGGTTGCTTTCTGCGGTAGCGGGATCGGATCAGGGAGCAGGATCATGAAGCCGACCAAGCACGGTGGTGTGATCTCAGCGAAAAACTCCTGTGTCACGGACACCCTCGATCGGCACGTCCCTCAGCTGACCCGGAGGTACTTGACCCCTGGCGCGCAGTGCCCACCGGGGTCACCCCCAGCAAATCCGCAGCCTTGTCCATCGCCGCCCACTCAAATAGGAACGTCCCAGCTGGCCGACGATTTCGACCACATCAAGCTTGAGTCCGTCCCAGCGTTCATTCAATCCCAAAATATCCCATCCTCGCTAGGGAATGGGTCCTCGGACACCCCGGATGGATCAGTCTCTTGGTCACGGAAGAGCAGAAATACTCTACCGATCCAACCTGGTGGTGCGTTCTTTACTTCGCAGTCTGGCTAGCTCCACGACGCACGCATGACGGCCTGCTGAACTCTGCGCTTCTCGATCTCTGGGTCAACGAACTGAATGAACTCCAGTGCATTGAATCCGTCGCCCTGCCGACGATTCTGCGGCGGCTCAAGGCCTTCAATAAGAAGCGCCTCCAGTGTCGCAATGAGTTGGTCGGGCCTGATGTCGCCAGCGGGGCCGTCCGTAAGACTTCCGTCGTCCGCGACACCTCTCACGCCGAACCACGAGAAGCGGTTCCACCGGCTCGTTAGACGATCGCGCGTGTGGTCCCACAAGCGTTGCCCCAGGCGTGCGCTGGTGACGCGGCCCACATACACCACTCGGTTGCCGTCGTAGAGCAAGTAGACACCGGTTTGGTTGGCGAAGTTCACAGGTTGACTACCCGTTTGTTGTACACCGAGCACTCTGGGGGTCCGAGCGCTCCAATCGACACTCTCGCGCGCCCAGAACATACCGAACGCGTTGATTAGTCCCATCTCTTCGTGTGCAGCGGTCAACTCGTTAGCGTCCTCGTCGCCCGGGGCTGTGGTCGCCGCGACCGTCGGTGCGGGTGATCTGGGATCTGATGAGCTGTCCGCCAACGTGTACACGCCGCGGGACGTCCTCCGGATACGAGGTTTCATGTCCTCGTATCCCAGAGTCGCGGCGACAGTGTTTGCCGGGGTAGCAGTATCGTTCCGGTAGCCTTTGTCGATGATCTGCTGCGCGATTTCCGTGTAGTGAAGCGGAACGTCCGACTCGCTCAGCACCCGCAGGATCGCTTCTCGCCAAGTCATACTCACAGCCTGGGCTTCCTTCTATTGTCGGGCGGTCCCCCGACGAGGCTATCGGTACCGAAGGCTGGGGTCAGAGCTTTCAGTCAGTGCGCCTCGGCGAGGTATCCGGGAACTGCCGTGCACAGACACGGCCCGTACGGCAACAAGGCTGCACTGATCTGGCGCGACCGGCCTCAGGCGAGCTCCGCATCGCCGAGCAGGACGCGGTAGACCAGCGCGAACTCCGGTCCCAGCACCAGTCCGACCAGGTCGATGAGGGTGTGCGTGAACTCCGGCCCGTGCGCGGCCGCCCCGGGATCGGTCAGGTGGTGCGCGCACTCGTGCAGGACCAGCAGTTCGCGCATCGCCCAGCGCCCGTCGGCCCCGTCGGGAATCGCGATCTCGGCGGTGTCGGGCGCGTAGTGCGCGCGACCGGCCGATCTGCGCCCACGCACCCGGACCGGCCGCCGGGCCCGATCGAAGCGGTCCCGCACCGACGGCAGCGCCAGCACCTCGTCGACGTAACGCTGCACGGCTTCCACCGAGCCGAACCGGGCTTCGGCGGGCAGGGTGAGCGTGGCCCCGGCCACCTGCACGGTGTGGGCGCGCCCGCCGGGCCGGTCGACCAGCGCGAAGATCAGGCCCTCGGTCTCGTAGTAGCGCGCCCGGGTGCTGTCCCGGGTCACTTCTCCAGGGCCCCGCGCGGCGCCCCGAACTCCCGGTCGGCGCCGATCTTGGCACGACGGCCCGCGGTGTCCCCGGCACGCCGGGCGGCCGACGAATAGCCCGCGGTGGCACGGCTGGGCCGCCAACTGCCCCGCGCGGTGGATTCGCGCCGGTGGTAGTCGGCTACCGCCAGTTCCTTGTTCCGCAGGGCCAGTGCGGTCGACGGAGTTCCCGGACCCGAGCCTTCGGCCCGGAGCGCCTCGCCGCGCTGCTCGTCCCGCGCCTGCAGCAGACGCGCGCCGATACGCTCGGCGAAGGCCGACTGGAAGTTGAGGCGGGCGGTGATCGGCGAGAGCGCCTTCTCCTCCACCACCCGACGCCGCCACGGCCCGTAGTCGCGGGTCACCACCTGCTGCGCGGTCTCGGATTTGTACGCCCCGGACTTGAGGTAGGCGTCGCTGGCGGCCACCATCTGCACCACCAGGGACGCGTACAGCGCCTCCGTCGTGTCGATGTCGGCCTCGTAGCCGTAGGCGACCACGTAGGTGGAGTTCGAGGCCACATCGCAGGTGAGGTCGTTCGCCCGGCCGATCTGCACGAACAGCTGCACGTAGGTGCGCAGACCGCGTTTACCCGCCGTGCCGATGGCGATCTGCCTGCTCAGCGGCGTCTGCCTCCGGGCCAGCGCCGGGTCGTGGTTGCGGGCCACCGCCAGATCGATCGACGAGGCGGTCGCCAACCGCTGCGCGGCCGCCAGGAAGGCCTGCGCCTCGTGCTCGTTGTCGGTGCCCTCGGCCTGCCGGAGCAGAGCGCCGATCCGGGTCAGCAGCTTGTCGTCGCGCATGAGGCCAGGTTAGTCACCGGCACCGACCGCCCGGCCCGCGCTGTCCACAGGAGTGCGGCCGACCCGAGCGGCTTTCCACAGGCCCGCTCACAGACCGAACCGGCGCTGCATCTCCCGCAGGGTCCGCGCCGAGTCGCACAGCCCGGCCGCTTCCGACTCGGACATGGCGATCGGTAGTCGCTGCAGGGCCCCGCCCGCGGCGACCACCGTCGGCAACGACAGGCACACGTCGCCGAAGCCGAGGGCATCGTCGTCGACCAGCGACGACACCGGCAGCACGCGATGCTCGTCGCCCAGCACGGCCTCGGTGATCCGCGCGGCCGCCAGGCCGATGGCGTAGTTGGTGGCGCCCTTGCCCTCGATGATGCGGTAGGCCGAGCCGACCACCTCGTCGCGGATCCCCTCGCGCGCGGCCCGATCCAGCGGTGCCCGACCGGGCAGCGGCGTCCAGTCCAGCAGCGGAACGCCGCCCACGGTGGCCGAGCTCCACAGCGGGATCTCCGAGTCGCCGTGCTCGCCGGCGATGTAGGCGTGCACGTTCTGCACCGCGACGCCGCAGTGCTCCGACAGCAGGAAACGCAGCCGCGACGAGTCCAGCACCGTGCCGGACCCGAACAGCTGCGTGCGCGGCAGCCCGGTGAATTTCAGGGCCGCGTACGTCACCACGTCGACCGGGTTGGTCACCATCACGAAGCGGGCGTTCGGCGCGGCCTCGACGATGGGTGGCAGCGCCGTGCGGGTGAGCGCGATGGTGGCCTCGGCCAGCTCCAGGCGGGACTGCCCCGGGTTCTGCTTGGCCCCGGCGGTGAAGACGACGACGTCGGCGTCGGCGCAGATCTGCGGGTCGGCGCCACCGATCACCCGGGCACGCGGCACGTACTCCAGGCCGTGCTGCAGGTCCAAGACCTGCGCCTGCACCTTGGCCTCGTTCACGTCCATCAGCGCCACCGTGCGGGCCACCCCGCGAATCAGCGCGGCGTAGGCGATGGAGGTGCCCACCGCGCCGGCTCCGACGACGGCGATCTTGGCGCCCACAGGTTCCATGCGCCCTACGCTAGCGCCGACGGCCGCTGCCCGCTGGGCGAGCGCGCGGCCGGGGTCGGGCTCAGAACAGGTAGAGCAGGCCGACGTAGGTCAGCGTGCCCAGCCCGACGCTGAGCAGCGTGCGGCGTCCGCACGTCAGGTGCACCGCGACCGTGACCGCCACCGCCGCCAGCGCAGGCAGCCACCGGCCGTCGGTGTCCAGGGTGCTCTGCAGGGTCGCCGCGGCAAGCACCGCCAGGATTCCGGCCGGCATCCACGCGGCCAGCGTGATCACCGCGCGCGACTGCCGCAGCGGGCGCAGGAGCGCGAACGGCAGGGCCCGCAGCAGGAAGGTGATGGCGAAGGCGGTCACCAGCACCGCTACCAGGTACCCGGGATCGGGCATGTTCATGCGCGCACCCGCTCGAGCACGTAGCGGCCGATCAGCAGGCCCACGAACAGCGCCAGGGCGGTGAACAGCACCGCTCCAGGCGTGACGACGGCGGCCACCGCGAACGACAGCGCCGCCAACAGCAGCGAGGGCACCTGCTCGCGGGTGCGGCACGCGTCCAGGGTCAGCGTGATGAACAGCGCGCAGAGCGCGAACTCCAGCCCCTCGATGGGGCCGGGCAGCAGCGAGCCGACCGCCACTCCGGCCAGGCCCCCGCCCACCCAGTACACCTGGAAGGCGACCTGCGTGGCGAGCAGCCGGGCGTGCGTCCACGAGCCGGGGGCGGCGGCGGTGACGGCGTAGGACTCGTCGGTCAGCGCGTACATCGAGTACAGGCGCGCCCATCGACCCCGGACCACGCGCAGCGGGAAGGAGAAGGCGTAGAAGACGTGGCGGAAGTTCACCAGGAAGGTGGTGACGGCGATGGTGGCCAGCGGGGTGACGGTGGCGATCATGCCCACCAGCAGCAGCTCCAGCGAACCGGCGTAGGCCAGGAACGACAGCGCCGGCGCCATCCACCACGCCAGGCCCTGCTGGATCACGAGCAGACCGAAGGCCATGCCGAGGGGAAACATGCCCAGACCGGCGGGCAGCGACAGGCGCAGGCCGAGGAGTACCTCCGACCGCGTCGTGCCGTCCCCGCCCTCCTCGATCCCGCCCTCATCGATCCGGCCCGCATCGTTCACCCCAGCATGATCACACGCGCCCGGTCGGCCGCAGCCGGCCACCCGGCCGCGCTGTGACGGTACTCGCGTCCGAACCCGGGATGCACGACGGGCCCCGCCACGTCGAGACGTGGCGAGGCCCGTGCGGTGAAACCTGGATCAGTCCTGCGCGGCTTCGGTGAAGTTGCGCGAGACCGACGAGTCGACCGGGATGCCCGGTCCGGTGTTGCTCGAGATGGTGACCTTCTTGATGTACCGACCCTTGGCAGCGGACGGCTTGGCACGCATGATCTCGTCGTACGCGGCGCCGTAGTTCTCGGCCAGCTGAGCGGCGCTGAACGACGCCTTGCCGATCACGAAATGCAGGTTGGCTGCCTTGTCGACGCGGAAGTTGATCTTGCCGCCCTTGATGTCGTTGACGGCCTTGGTCACGTCGGTGGTGACGGTACCGGTCTTCGGGTTCGGCATCAGGCCGCGCGGTCCGAGGACGCGGGCGATGCGGCCGACCTTGGCCATCTGATCCGGGGTGGCGATGGCGGCGTCGAAGTCCAGCCAGCCGCCCTGAATCTTCTCGATCAGGTCCTCGGCGCCCACTTCGTCGGCACCGGCGGCGGCGGCCTCGGTGGCCTTGTCGCCGGCGGCGAAGACGATGACGCGGGCGGTCTTACCGGTGCCGTTCGGCAGGTTGACGGTGCCGCGCACCATCTGGTCGGCCTTACGGGGGTCGACGCCGAGGCGGACGGCCACCTCGATGGTCGAGTCGGTGTTCTTCGAGGAGGTCTCCTTCGCCAACTCGACAGCCTCCAGCGGGCTGTACAGGTTGTCGCGATCGACCTTTTCGGCGGCGGCCTGGTAGGCCTTGCTCTTCTTGCTCATGTGCTCTGTTCCTTCTTCAGGGTCCCGCGTGCGGATCCCGAGTGAGTGGTTAGTGGGCCGAGCGCGGCCCTCCCACGAGGGTTGGTGCGGCTGATCAGCCTTCGACGGTGATGCCCATCGAGCGCGCGGTGCCGGCGATGATCTTCGCGGCCGCGTCGATGTCATTGGCGTTCAGGTCTTCAGCCTTGGTCTTGGCGATCTCCTGGACCTGGTCCATGGTGACCTTGCCGACCTTGTTGATGTGCGGCTCGCCGGAGCCCTTCTGCAGGCCGGCGGCCTTCAGCAGCAGCTTCGCTGCGGGCGGGGTCTTCAG
The DNA here is from genome assembly GCF_042432625.1 of Gordonia phosphorivorans. Classification (NCBI taxonomy): domain Bacteria; kingdom Bacillati; phylum Actinomycetota; class Actinomycetes; order Mycobacteriales; family Gordoniaceae; genus Gordonia; species Gordonia phosphorivorans. The sequence continues at coordinate 7,174 of NZ_JBHLWV010000028.1, forward strand.
CTTGAAATCGAACGAGCGGTCTTCGTACACGAAGATCTCGACCGGAATCACATTGCCACGCTGCGACTCGGTAGCCGCGTTGTAGGCCTTGCAGAATTCCATGATGTTCACGCCGTGCTGACCAAGCGCGGGACCCACGGGCGGCGCCGGGTTGGCCTGGCCCGCCTGGATCTGCAGCTTGATGATCCCGGCGATCTTCTTCTTCTTGGGAGGCATCTCAGTTTGTCCTTTGTATCTTCACTCTCCGCGAACGCTGGATACGCGGAAGTCTCTATGGGTGGGCGGCCCGGGGGCTACAGCTTCTCCACCTGGTTGAAGCCGAGCTCGACCGGGGTTTCACGGCCGAAGATCGACACCAGCACCTTGACCTTGCGCTGCTCGGTGTTGACCTCGCTGATCGACGCGGGCAGCGTCGCGAACGGGCCGTCCATGACGGTGACCGACTCGCCGATCTCGAAGTCGACCTCGACGAGGTTGGACGCGGCGGCCGCAGCGGCCTCGACACTGTCGCCCACGGCGGCAGCGGCCTTGGCGGCAGCGGCCTTGCGGACCTCGGCGCGCGGCACCAGGAACTGCAGCACTTCCTTGATCGACAGCGACGTGGGCGTCGTGTTGTTCATGCTTAGGAAGCCCGTCACGCCGGGGGTGTTGCGCACCGCGCCCCACGCCTCGTCGTTGAGTTCCATGCGCACCAGGATGTAGCCGGGCAGAACCTTGCGGTTGACCTTCTTCTGCTGGCCGTTCTTGATCTCGGTGACCTCTTCGGACGGCACGACGACCTCGAAGATGTAGTCGCCCACATCGAGGTTCTGCACGCGCGTCTCGAGGTTCGCCTTGACCTTGTTCTCGTAACCGGCGTACGAGTGGATCACGTACCAGTCGCCCGGCTGACGGCGCAGCTCGCGCTTCTTGGCCTCGATCGGGTCTTCCTCGACCTCGTCGACAGCCTCGGCGGCTTCCGCCGGGGTGTCGGCCTCGGTGGTCTCCGCCGGGGTGTCGGCCTCGGGAGCGTCGGTGTCGATCGACGCCGACTCTGCGGCCTCGGCCGTAGCCTCCACCGCCGCGTCGCCGGTCTCCGGCGATTCGATCTCGTTCTCCGGGGTGCTCATTCGCGCCCACGCTCCTTCATTGCCCGATGTGTTACTTCTCGTCGACCGGCCTGGCGGCCGGCCCGCTCGCGTCAGCCGAACACCAACAGCGTCAGCTTCGCGAACCCGATGTCCATGCCGAAGATGGCCGCGGTCACCGCGGACACGAACAGCAGCACGCCGATGGTGTAGACGATCATCTCCCGACGAGTCGGCCAGATGACCTTCTTCATCTCGGTGACGACCTGGCGCAGGAAGACCCAGATCCGCACGAACGGATTGCGACTGTCTGCGCTGGTGCCCTCTTCGGCGGCGGGATCGACGACGCCGACCTTGCCCGGCAGCGACTCGCCGGAGGCGGTACGACGCTCACGTGCGCGACGCTTGCCTTGAGGCCGCATCTCGTCGGCCTCGATGACGTCGACGTCGATACCGGTGTCGGCGTCGTCGCCGGTCGTCAGCTCCGCGTCATCCTTCGGAGCCTTACGGTCGCGCTTGGCCACCTATTCACCGATCCCTTCGTCTACCTCATCCCCCGGCCGGGGAACGGTCCCGAAACGCTGGCGTCCCGGGACGTCGGGTGCAGGGGCGACAGGACTTGAACCTGCAACCTGCGGTTTTGGAGACCGCTGCTCTGCCAGTTGAGCTACGCCCCTTTGTGCCGGTCTGCACCGGCACCTATCGAGCCCTACAAGACCAACGCGCCACCCTTCGGGTAGCGCGCAAGTCTGAAGTAAGCCTTCGACTTTCCTAGTGTAGAGCACCGGGCCCTCACACCTCAAACCGGGATGATCAGTCGCCTCACACCGGCGTGGTCAGTTGAATTGCACGACCACATTCGCGCGCCCGAAGATCTTGCGGCCGTCTTGCTTGGCGGTCAGCGCGATGGTGCCGCGGCGAGTCTCCGGGTCGAGCGCCTTCACCTTACCGGTGAAGTCCACCTTCGCGCTGGCATCGGCCGGGACGTAGACCGGGCTGGTGAAGCGCACGTTGTACTCGCAGAAGGCCGCCGGGTCGCCGACGAACTCCGAGACGTAGGTGGCGCCCAGTCCCATGGTCTGCATCCCGTGCGCCACCACCTCGTCCATGCCGTCGGCCGCGGCGATGACGTGGTCGGAGAAGTGGATGGGGTTCGGGTCGCCGGCCACCCCGGCGTAGTTGACCAGGTTCCCGCGGGTGAGCTCGAAGGTCTTCGGCGGCAGTTCCTGGCCCACGCTGAGGGTGTCGAAGTCGACGGCCGCGTACGCGCCGGGCCGTTCGACCGGGTCCGGCTGCCCGTGCCCGCCCTCGCGGTGCACGGTCTTGCCCGGGTCTCCGATCTCGTCCACCTTCATCATCACGTGGTCGAGCGAGTCCGCCAGTTCTTCGGGCACCTTCATGCCCGGCCGGGCGGCGATCGAGGTGTAGGTGGTCATCACCGGCTCGTCGTGCTGATTCCAGATGATGTTCTTGGTCACCAGCAGGTCGATGGCCTCCGGGCTGGAGATGTGCCGGAACGACTCCAGCGAGACGTCGCAGATGAGCTGGTCGCCCACCTTCATCGGCTGGTGGTACACCAGGCGCTGATCGGTCTGCATGATCTGCCACAGGTCGTAACCGGTGACCACCTCGTCGAACAGCTTGGCCTGCGCCGTGATGCCGAGCACAGAGACGAACGTGGGATGGGCGACGATGCGGTCGTGTCCGTACTCGCGGGCGCCGGCCTCGCTCCAGTGCGTCGGATGTCCGTCCTGGACGGCACGGGCGTGCTTGCGCACCTCTTCGCGACCCACCTCGTAGTAGTCGTCGACGGTGTAGTGGTGGCCGACGACCGACGCCGTGTGCTCGGCGATCTGCTCGACGGTCAGATCCGCCTTCTCGTTCTGCTGCATCATCATGGTGTTCTCCCTCGAGCGGACCGCGGTGACATCTGCGGTCGGTTGGCGCGCGCCTGGCGTCGCCTCAATCAAATCGAGCGGGCCACCTCACACTGTGAGGTGGCCCGCTCGATGAAACCTGTGGATCGCTTAGCGCGATTCCTTGTGAGCCTGGTGAGTTCCGCAGTTGGGGCAGAACTTCTTCAGCTCCAGGCGATCCGGGTCGTTGCGCCGGTTCTTCTTGGTGATGTAGTTGCGGTGCTTGCACACCTCGCAGGCCAAGGTGATCTTCGGCCGCACGTCAGTTGAGGAAGCCATGTCCTTAGCCTTCTTTCGCGTCTTACTTCTCGTCTTCGGCGCCTGGCGATCCCCGTCTTGGGCGGGTCCGCGGTGAGCGGCCGAATTGTGTAGCGGTGGGGGGACTCGATCCCCCGACCTCACGATTATGAGTCGTGCGCTCTAACCAGCTGAGCTACACCGCCCTGTCAGCTCGGACCACCCTCGCGGGTCGCCGTGCCAAGCGAGCCCCCTGACGGAATCGAACCGTCGACCTTTTCCTTACCATGGAAACGCTCTGCCGACTGAGCTAAGGGGGCGTTTTCCGGGCCGCACCGTTTTCCGGTGTGGCCCAGAAGCCTTCACGAGATTACACACACAGTCTCCGGAAGACCAAAACCGCTGGTCACTACCGATTTCCGTAGTCATATTCTCGTCGGTGGCAGATGTAGGATTCGAACCTACGTAGCTTTCGCGACGGATTTACAATCCGCTCCCATTGGCCGCTCGGGCAATCTGCCGTGTCGCCGGTGAAGGCAACGGGAAATAGAATACAACGGGACCGGGTGGTCTATGCAAACCGGCAGGTCAGCGTCCCCGTCGCGCCTGCCATGCCCTACCCTGGGGACATGGCTGATTCTTCATTTGACGTGGTGAGCAAGGTCGACCGCCAGGAGGTCGACAACGCCCTCAACCAGGCTGCCAAGGAGTTGTCGCAGCGGTACGACTTCCGGGGCACCAACACCGGCATCGACTGGTCCGGCGAGGAGAAGATCGTGATCACCTCCGACGCCGAGGAACGGGCCGTCGCCGGCTTGGAGGTCTTCCGCGAGAAGCTCATCCGCCGGGACATCTCCCTCAAAGCCTTCGACGCGGGCGAGCCCGTCGGCTCCGGCAAGACCTTCAAGATCACCGGTGAGATCGTGCAGGGCATCGATTCCGAGCACGCCAAGAAGATCGCCAAGAAGATCCGCGACGAGGGCCCCAAGGGCGTCAAGGCGCAGATTCAGGGCGACGAACTGCGTGTGTCGTCGAAGAAGCGCGACGACCTGCAGGCGATCATCGCGCTCCTCAAGGGCGAGGACTTCGGCATCGCGCTGCAGTTCGTGAACTACCGCTAGCAGCCTTCCGCTCCCGACGGTCGATTCCGCTCCCGCGACCCCTGTCTGGGGTCGCGGGAGCGTCGTCGTCTATCGGTAGCGGAAAGCTCTATCGGGAACGGGTGGGCGGGCGTCAGCCCATCTCGGCCAGCGCCGTGCGCAGGTCCCGCTTGAGGAGCTTGCCGACGGGGTTGCGCGGCAGCTCCGGCAGCACCTCCATGCTCTCGGGGAGCTTGTACGAGGCGATGTGACGGTCCCGGAGGAACTCGGTGAGCTCGTCCAGGGTCACCTCCGCGCCCGGGTTCAGCGCCAGCGCCACGTGCACGCGCTCGCCCATCACCTCGCACGGACGGCCGATGACGGCGGCCTCGGCCACCGCGGGGTGATCGCTCAGCAAAGCCTCGACCTCGGCGGGGGCGATGTTCATGCCGCCGCGGACGATCAGGTCCTTGGCCCGGTCGACGTAGTGCAGGTACTGGTTCTTGTCGCCGGCGATCTGGAAGACCTCGCCGGTGCGCAGGTAGCCGTCCTCGTCGAACGGGCTGGCCAGCGTCTCACCGTTGAGGTAGCCGGCGAAGACCATCGGGCCGTCGATGTACAGCTCGCCCGGTCGGCCCGGTTCGGTGATGACCTCGCCGGTCACCTCGTCGATCAGCTTCAGCGAGATCCACTGGCTCACCCGCGACGCCCATTCGATGCCGGGGGTGCCGTAGCGCGGGAAGTACATCGCACGGTTCACCGGGTCCGGGAAGTCCTCCGGGCTCGACAGCAGCCCGATGCCCTCGTTGGAACCGAAGAAGTTGATCACCGCGATGTTCATGTCCTCCTGCCAGCCGCGGACCGTCACCGGCTGCAGCGGGGCCGAGCCGGAACCGACGCGGGTGAGGCTGGACAGGTCGATCTGACCGCGCAGGGCCTCGTTGCGCAGCAGCATCAGCAGCAGCGCGGGCGGCGCGACGGTGTAGGTGACCCGTTCAGTGGCGATCTGACCGAAGAAGGTCGGTGCGTCGAACGGGTGGTGCTGCACCAGCCGCGCACCGGTGCGCAGCCACGGCAGCAGCTTGCCCACGAAGGCCGCCATGTTGATCATCGGGAACGGGTTGAGCAGCACGTCGTCGCCGGTCAGGCGGGGAGCGTCGACCCCGGCCCAGGTGAACGAGAGCCAGTCGTAGTGGGCGCGCGGGACGCCCTTGGGTGCGCTCTCGGTGCCCGAGGTCCAGCAGATGGTCATCGGGTGGTTCGGATCGGCGAAGTAGCCGTGCGCGGCGACCGCGGCCCGATCGGCGTCGGTGGCCGCGGCCGAGACCAGCGCCAGCACCCCGTCCACCGGTTCCCCGACCGGCTCGGCGGTCAGCGTCGCGACGGTCCGCAGGCCGGGCAGCCGATCGGCGAAGCCGAGGATCTCCGCGGCCATCGGACGGTCGGCGAAGGCAGGCACCGTGACCAGCACGGAGAACCCGGCGGCGTTGCCCATGCCGACCAGTTCGTGCTCGCGGTACTGCATGGCCAGCGGCGAGACGACCGCGCCGATGCGCCAGGCCGCCAGGTACAGCTCCACCAGCTCCACGCCGTTGGGCATCTGCACGCCGATCACGTCGCCGGTGCCCACCCCGGCCTCGAGCAGGCGGGCCGCCAGCGCGGTCGCCTCGTCGTCGACCTGCCGCCAGGTGAGCCGACGCGGCGCGGTGCCGACCAGCACCTCGTTGTTGGCCGGGTCGACCAGGGCGATCTTGTCGGGGTTCTCGGCGACGCGGTCGCGGAACAGCTGGTCGACGGTCTCGTCGGTCCAGGCGCCCATCGCGCGGAAACGCTCGATCTTGTCGGGCGAGTACAGGCCGGGGTCGAACTCAAGCATGAGTGCTTCCTTCCAGGGAACGGTACGGGGTGAGGCGGGCCGCGGCCCGCTGATACTGCTCGGCCAGGTCGGCGACGATCTCGCCGACGGGCCGGATGTCGGTGACGGCGCCAATGCCCTGCCCGGCGGCCCACAGGTCCTTCCAGCGACGCACCGCGTCGCCCCCGGCCTGGTAGTCGCGCTCACGCTCGACGTCGTCGAGCGCGTCCGGATCGATGCCGTGGCTGATCAGGCTGGGCCGCAGCCACGACGCCGGGGTGCCGGTGATCCCGGCGCTGACGATCAGGTCCTCGAGGCTGCAGTCGACCACCATCTGCTTGTAGTCGGCCACCGCCAGGCTCTCCTGCGAGGCCAGGAACGAGGTACCCATGTAGACCAGGTCGGCGCCCGCGGCGATCGCCCCGGCCACGCCGAAGCCGTCGGAGATGCCGCCGCCGATGATCAGCAGGCCGTCGAAGAACTCGCGGACCGCGGCGGTGAAGGCGAACGGCGACAGCATGCCGGTGTGTCCGCCCGCCCCGGCCGAGATGCAGGCCAGCCCGTCGGCGCCGGCCGCGGCGGCCTTGCGCGCCATCGCCAGGTCGGCGACGTCGGCGATCACCGCGCCGCCGTAGGCGTGCACCGTCTCCAGCACCGGCTTGGGCGAGCCGAGCGCGGTCACCACCAGCGGCGGCCGGTACTTCGCCACCAGCGCCAAGTCCTCGGCCAGGCGACCGTTGGTGCGGTGCGTCACCAGGTTCACGGCCCACGGCAGGGTGGTGCCGTCGACGGTGAGGCCCTCGGTGATCGTCGCCAGCCAGCGGTCGAGTTCCTCGGCGGTGCGGCAGTTCTGGGTGGGGAACGCGCCCACGATGCCGGCGCGCCCGGCCGCGACCACCAGGTCGGGACCGGACACCAGGAACATCGGCGCGGCCATCACCGGCAGCGCCAGCTCGTCCAGCAGTGCCCGCATCAGCCGATCTCCACGGCATCGCCGGCGTTGTCGGCGGTGCGCCAGCGGCGCAGCTCCGAGCCCGGCGCCCAGGTGGAGTGGGTGCCCGACGAGACGCGCTCGGGCAGCCGCACCCGGCAGACCGGGCCGTCGGACAGGCGCGCCGCATCCATCACCACGGCGTACGACGCGTCGTCGTTCAGGTCGGTGGTGATGGTGACCAGGTACGCGTCGTCCTCGGCGGTGGCGCCCACCTTGGGGGCGACGCTGGTCTCGCTGGCGAACACGCCGTCGCCGAAGGAGTAGTGCTCCTCGGCCCCGGTGTGCACGTCGTGGCGCACCAGACCGTCGAACAGGAACCAGTCCGGCTTGCCGGTGGCCGCGTAGGCGTACCGGTAGTCGGTAGTCAGGTAGTCGTTGTTCATCATGCCGAACTCGCTGATGGTGTCGGTCAGCGATTCCTCGCGCACCGCGCCGGTGACCAGGTTGAACCGCCAGCGATGCAGCCGGGTCTTCATCCGGTTCAGGGCCAGGAAGCGGAACGGCCGCAGCGCCTTGGGCAGGTGCGCCGACTCCTCCGCGCTCGGATCCGGGTCGTGCTGGAAGAAGCCGTCGAGCACCACCTCGTCGCCGTCCTCGAAGGCGTTGGTGAAGTGCAGGACGTAGGTGGGGTCGGCCTCGAACCAGCGGATCTGCGACGGGTCACCGCGGCGCGGGAGGATGCCGAAGCGCGAAGGCAGGTCGTGCAGCTTGGGCACATGGTGGCCGGCGCGCAGCAGGTCCTCGTCCCAGAACAGCGGGAAGTCGTTGAAGATCGCGTAGTTCTCGGTGAAGGCCATGTCGTGCGGCAGCCGCGGACCGGGCAGTTCGATGGGCACGTAGTGCACGAGGTCGTTGGCGGCGTCGACGACGCCGTAGTGCATGTACGGCGCCTGCTTGCCGTAGTTGAAGAACAGCAGTTCTCCGTTGCGGTCGTCGTTCTTCGGGTGAGCGGAGACGCCGAGTTCGGCCGGGAAGGCGCCGTTGAAGTCGGCGCGACCCAGCGCGTCGCCGGTCAGCGGGTCCATGCGGTAAAGGTCGCCGCACTGGTAGAAGCTGGTCAGCGCCTCGCCGCGGAACACCGTCACGTCGGTGCTCGAGGAGTCCTTGAGGAACTGGCGCGCGCCCACGCCGTCGGTGCGGTCGGAGATCGACGGCGATTCGGCGATGCCCGCCCACAGCGACCGGCCGGCCTCCTGCTCGGCGGCCAGACCGTCGGTCTTGACGAAGCGGTTGCGGTAGAACGCCTTGCCGTCGCGGAACCCGACCATGTGCACCATGCCGTCCCCGTCGAACGGGTGGTACTGGTGGATCGGCATGTGCAGTGGGTTCTCGGTGTTGCGCAGGTACACGCCGTCCAGGTCGGCGGGGATCTGGCCCTCGACGACGGTCAGGTCGTCGGCGTTCCATTCGGCCTGCTGGGGCCGCCACGCGCCGGAGCGGTAGGGGTGGTCGTCGTCGGCGGGGAGGGTGGTGATCATCCGTTCCACCAGGTCCACACTGGTCACCATGGGTCTTGTCCTTAGCTGTCGGTGAAGGAAGAGGGTCGGTCAGTTCGGCGCGCTGGTGGCCACGAGGGTCACGCAGGTGGCGGTGCTGCCGCCGAAGTTGACGGTGCCGAAGGTGTTCGCGCCGTCGATCTGCATGTCGCCGGCACGGTCGGAGACCTGCGCGGAGGCGTCCAGCAGCATCCGGATGCCACTGGCGCCCACCGGGTGTCCGCCACCGAGCAGTCCGCCGCTGGGGTTGATGGGCAGGGCGCCGTCGCGCTCGATCGCGCCGCTGTCGATGGCCTCGAAAGAGCGGCCCGGTGCGGTCAGGCCGAGGTGGTCGATGGTGAGGTATTCGCTCATCGAGAAGCAGTCGTGGATCTCCAGGCCGTCCAGGTCGTCGAGGTCGACGCGGGCCCGGTCCAGCGCATCGGTGATGGCCGTGCGCAGGTGCGGCAGCAGGTACGGCGAGTCGTCCCGCCGGCCGAGCTTGCTCTCCAGCGACAGCCCGGCGGTGGTGTGGCCCCAGCCGCTGACCAGCGACCACGGCTGCGCCTGCGGATGGGCCTGGCGGTAGCGGTCGCTCACCAGGATCACGCCGGCCGCGCCGTCGGTGATCTGGCTGCAGTCCAGGCGGCGCAGCCGCCCCTCGACCAGCGGGTTGCGGGCGTCGTCGGCCTCGAAGACCAGGTCGGTCCAGCCGCGGGTCTGCGCGTTCGGGTTGCTGCGGGCGTTCGCGAAGTTGATCTCCCCGATCCGGCGCAGATGCGCGAAGTCGAGGCCGTAGCGCCGGTCGTACTCCTCGGCCATCTCGGCGAACATGTACGGCCACATGAACTTGGCCTGCTCGCCCTCGTGCCCGGCCCAGGCCGCCGCACCGAGGTTCCGCGCGGCTTCGTCGCCGGGCACGGTCTTCTCCAGCTCCACGCCCAGGACCAGCGCGACGTCGTACAGGCCGGCCTTGAGGTCGGCCATCGCGGCCAGCAGCGCGGTGCCGCCGGAGGCGCACGCGGCTTCGTGGCGGGTGGCCGGGGTGCCCCACAGTTCCGGGATCACGGTGGCCGGCATCGCACCCAGGTGGCCCTGGCCGGTGAACATCTCGCCGAAGGCGTTGCCGACGTGGATCACCTCGATGGCCTCGGGGCCGATGCCCGCGGCCTCGCAGGTCGCGGTGACGGCCTCCCTCGTCAGATCGGCGAAGTCGAGACCCTCGCGGTGCCAGTTCCGGGCGAAGTCGGTCTGGTAGCCGCCCATCATCCAAATCGAAGTCATCGTTCCCTGGTGCTCCTTCTTATCCCGCATGCAATCACATGATGATCCAAGTCACTATAGCTATCGTAGTCACTCTGTCAATTAATCTGTGCTGGAAGACGCCGCTCCCACCCGCTTCGACGGGCGGGCGCCGAGCGACCGACGACGCGAGAGGAGCCGCCACGTGCTCGACACGGCACTGCCCCAAAATCCCGACCTCGCCGCTGGTGACGGCTACGCTGACCCCCATGCAGCAATCCGCTGACCGGGGGGTCGTCTCCGCATCGCCACCTGATACCGGCCCGAATTCCATCGCACGCGGCCTCGGCGTCCTCGGCGACGAATGGTGCCTGCAGTTACTGCGCGCCGCTCACACCGGCGCCACCCGGTTCGGCCGGTTCCAGGAGCTGCTGCCGATCTCCGCCGCCAGCCTGGCCGCCCGGCTCGCACTCCTGGCCGACGAGGGCCTGCTGATTCGTCGCGTGTACCAGCAGAATCCGATCCGCGCCGAGTACCTGCTGACCCCGCAGGGGCGCGGCACCTGGCCCATCCTGCTCGCCATCTGGGATTGGGAGGATCGCTGGGCCGATCACGTGCGCGGGGAACTGCCGGTCCGGCGGCACACCGTCTGCGGCGCGAGTTTTCATCCGGAACTGGTGTGCGGCACCTGCGGGGTCGCCACCGTCCGCACCGACGTGCGGGCCGCCTGGGGTCCCACCGGCGGCTGGTCCCGCTCGGTGCCCGAGACCGCCACCCGGCGGCGCACCAACGCCTCCCGCAGCGCGGGGGAATTCCCCGAGACCATGGCCGTCTTCGGCAACCGCTGGTCGGCGGTGGTGATGGGAGCCGTGTTCCAGGGCATCAGCCGCTACACAGACTTCGAATCGACGCTGAAGATCCCGTCGAACATCCTGTCCGAACGGCTACGCATCCTCCTCGACTACGGCCTGTTGCGCGTCGACGTCGCCGAGCAGGGCCGCCGCGACTACCACCTCACCGAGAAGGGTCAGGCCTTCTTTCCGATCATCGCGACCACGCTGAGCTGGGCCGAGCGCTGGTACGCCCTCCCGGAGGGACCGGCGATGAGTTGGCGGCACGACGACCACGCCCTGGCGCCCCGGCTGGACTGCGACCAGTGTCACCAGCCGCTACAGGCCGCGCAGATCGAGATCCTGCGGCCGGACGATCAGAACGTCTGACCGCCCTGGCGCGCCATCTCGTGCAGGCGCGCGATGCGATCCTCGGTCGGCGGGTGCGTGGCGAACAGCCGGCTCATCTTCTCCCCCGCGCGGAACGGGCTCTCGATCATCATGTGCGACTGCGTGGTCAGTTCCGGCGTCGGCGGCAACGGCGCCAACGCGATGCCGCCGGAGATCTTGTTCAACGCCGAGGCCAGCGCCAACGGGTCGCCGCTGAGTTCGGCGCCAGACGCATCGGCCTGGTACTCGCGCGAGCGGGACACCGACATCTGGATCAGCATGGCCGAGATCGGGCCGAGGATCGCGATCAGCATCATGGCCAGCGGATTGACCCCGCCCTCGCGGTTGCCGCCGAACATCCCGGCGAACATCGCGAAGTTCGCCAGACCGCTGATCACCGCGGCCATCGCGCCGGCGACGGAGCTGATCAGGATGTCCCGGTTGTAGACGTGGCTGAGCTCGTGCCCGATCACCGCGCGCAGTTCCCGCTCGTCGAGCAGCTCCATGATGCCCGACGTGCAGCAGACCGCCGCATTCTTCGGATTGCGGCCGGTGGCGAAGGCGTTCGGCGACTCGGTGGGGCTGATGTACAGCGCCGGCATCGGTTGATTGGCGCGGGTGGCGAGCTCACGCACCATCGCGTACAGCTGCGGGGCCTGTACCTCGGTGACCGGTTGCGCATGCATCGCCTTCAGCGACAGCTTCGCGCTGTTGAAGTACGCGTAGGCGTTGGTCGCCACCGCGAGCACCACCGACAGGATCAGGATCGTGGTGTTCTGGAAGGCCGCACCGATGCCGACGATGATCGCCGACATCAAACCCATGAGGGCGGCGGTCTTGAGACCGTTGAAAGAGTGCATCGGACCCCTCGGGACGAAGAACTATGACTACCGAGTCAACGCGGACGGCGCGGGGAAAAGTTCCCGCGGCACGTGTCGGCGACGATCAGCCGACGCGGTCGACGGTGTAGTTCACCAGCGACGTGAACGCATCCCGCGCCGGTCCCTCGGGCAGTCGTGCCAGTTCGGCGTGCGCCTCGTCGGCCATCCGTCCCAGCCGCTGCCGGGCCCGGTCCATCCCCTCGGAGGCCACCAGCAGCTGCAGTGCCTCGGCCACCTCGGCGTCCTCGGTGAGCGGGCGCGGCTCGCCGGTCTCGGCGTCGACCAGCAGCTCGCGCAGCCGGCTCGCGTCGGAGCTCTCCAGCGCGTACAGCACCGGCAGGGTGTGCACGCCCTCCCGCAGGTCGGTGCCGGGGGTCTTACCGCTGTCGTCGGTGACCGAGGCGATGTCGATGATGTCGTCGGACACCTGGAAGGCCACGCCCACGATGTCGCCGATCCGCGAGAGCGCCTCGACGCGCTCGGCGTCGGCGCCGGAGGTCATCGCACCGAACCGGCCGGCGGCGGCGATCAGCGAACCGGTCTTCTCCCACACCACCTTGAGGTAGTGCTCCACCGGGTCGCCGCCGCGGGCGCCGACGGTCTCGCGCATCTGGCCGGTGACCAGTTCGGCGAACGTCTCGGCGATGATGCGCACCGAGTCCGGCCCCAGCGTGGACACCAGGCGGGAGGCGCGGGCGAACAGGAAGTCGCCGGCCAGGATGGCGATGGAGTTGTTCCAGCGGGCGTTGGCGCTGAGCGCGCCGCGCCGCAGCGGGGCGTCGTCCATCACGTCGTCGTGGTACAGGGTGGCCAGGTGGATCATCTCCACCACGGTCGCCGCGGTGATCACGTCGGTGCCCTCGGGGTCGGGACCGAAGTGGGAGGCGAGGAGGGCGAACATCGGCCGGAAACGCTTGCCGCCGGCCTTGGCCAGGTGGGTCGCGGCCTCGGTGAGGATCTCATCCCCGGACGACAGTTCGGCGAGCAGCAGGTCCTCCACGCGGACCAGTGCCTGCGCTACCCCCTCGGCGAACTCCCCGGTGCCGAGGTCGAGTCCGGCGAATGTCGACTTCACGTTGTCGCGTCCCCTCGTCTACTCAGACCGCTGCCCAGCGGATCTGCTGCCGCCAACGCGGCCTTTGCGCGCTCGGACGACACCAGAAGCGTAACCGCAAACCCTCGGCGACATAATCGACGGGTGACCAGTACAACGGGCGACGACGCCGCACTCGTGGAATCCGCCGACATCCTGGTCGTCGGCGCAGGTCCGGCCGGTGCCGCCGCGGCGGCGCACGCCGCGGCGACCGGGGCCGAGGTGATCCTGCTCGACGCCGCGACCTTTCCGCGCGACAAGACCTGCGGCGACGGCTTGACCCCGCGCGCGGTGCGCGCCCTGGAGAACCTGGGGATGACCGACTACCTCACCGGCCGCCCGCGCATCCGCGGCCTGGAACTGAACGGGTGGGGCGCGCAGCAGCGCGTCGACTGGCCGGCCTCCCGGTTCGGACCGTTCGGCAGCGCCGTGGCTCGCACCGAGTTCGACGACGCCGTCCGCCGTTTCGCCCTCGACCGGGGCGCCCGCATGGTCACCGGCAAGGCCGTCGACGTCGAACGCGACGGCGACCGCATCTCGTCGGTGCTCGTGACCCGCGACGGCCGTCCCACCGCGATGCGGGTGGGTCAGGTGATCGTCGCCGACGGCGTGCGCTCCACCCTCGGCAAGGTGCTGGGCCGGCAGTGGCACCGCGACACCGCCTACGGAGTGGCCGGGCGCAGCTATGTGCGGTCCGGGCGCGCCGACGACGAATGGATGGGTTCGCACCTGGAGCTGCGCGACCCGGAGGGCACCCTGCTCCCCGGCTACGGCTGGGTCTTCCCGCTCGGCGACGGCACCGTGAACGTGGGCGTCGGCGCCCTGGCCACCGCCAAGCGCCCGGCCGCGGTCCAGCTGCGGCCGGTCCTGGAGCACTACGTGCGCATGGTGACCGACGACTGGCAGTTCACCTCGGGCCCCGAGCGCATCGCGTCGGCGCTGCTGCCGATGGGCGGGGCGGTGTCCGGGGTGGCCGGCCGCAACTGGATGCTGATCGGCGACGCCGCCGCGTGCGTCAATCCGCTCAACGGCGAGGGCATCGACTCCGCGTTGGAGACCGGTCGGATGGCCGTCGAACTGCTCGCCGACAGCGACGACCACACGCGGGCCTGGCCCGCCCTGCTGCAGGCCGAGTACGGGGCCGCGTTCGCCGCGGCGCGCCGGGCCGCCGGGCTGCTCACCATGCCGAAGACGGTGCCGGTGCTGGGCCGTCCCGGCATCCGGTCGGCGGCGCTGATGAGCCTGGTGGTGCGGGTGATGGGCAATCTGCTGACCGCCGAGGACACCGACCTGATCGCGCGCGCCTGGCGCGGATCCGGACTGGCGATGAGCCGGTGGGAGCACCGGCCGCCGTTCACCTGATCAGGCGCGGCCGGTGTGGATGGCCGCGATGCCGCCGGTGAGGTTCTGCCAGGCCACGTCGGCGAAACCGGCCTCGCGGATCTGTGCGGCGAGCCCGGCCTGATCGGGCCACGCCCGGATCGATTCGGCGAGGTACACGTAGGCGTCCGGGTTGCTGGAGACGCGGGAGGCCACCGCGGGCAGGGCCTTCATCAGGTACTCCATGTACACGGTCCGGAACGGCGCCAGCGTGGGGGTGGAGAACTCGCAGATCGCCAGGCGACCGCCCGGCTTGAGGACGCGGCGCAGCTCCCGCAGGGCCAGCGGCACGTCGTTCACGTTGCGCAGCCCGAACGAGATGGTGGCGGCGTCGAAGCTGTTCTCGGCGAACGGCAGGTGCAGCGCGTCGGCGGCCACCTTCGGGACGTCGCGCTTGGCGCCCGCGCGGAGCATCCCGCGCGAGAAGTCGGCGGCGATCACCGTGGCGCCCGCGGAGGCCAGCTCGTCGGTGGAGACCGCGGTGCCCGCGGCCAGGTCGAGCACCACGTCGCGCGGACGCAGTGCCAGGGCCTTGCGGGTGGCGGTGCGCCACCGGCGATCCTGCGCGAACGAGAGCACCGTGTTGGTGAGGTCGTAGCGCTTGGCGACCCCGTCGAACATCTCGGCGACTTCGGACGGGTCCTTGTCCAGGCTGGCGCGGGAACCGGATTCGGCGGGCTCGGTCATGGGGTCGAGTCTAAGGTTGCGCGTCCGCGCCCGACTCCGCTGGGGCCGCAGGCGCCGACGCCGGGGCCTCCGACGCCGGGGCCTCCGACACAGACGACGCCGCGGCGGCCGCCCGCAGACGCATGCGGCGGCTCACCTCGGCCACGGTCAGCATCGCCACGAGGGCCACCAGCCATCCGGCCACCACGATCGACACCCCGGGCAGTACCGAGAGCTGGGCGTTGCGTCCCGCGGGGCGGGCCAGATTGTCCGGATCGGTGGCGTCGTAGTCCACCAGGATGCGCTGCCCGGCCTCCAGCTCCGTCGGATACAGCAGGCCGAACTTGGGATTGCGCAGCACACCGTCGGGCGTCACGAAGTTCACCGCGGCGTGCAGCCGGTCGGCGGAGATCACGTCGGCGACGGCCGTGGCCTGGTTGGCGTCGATCTTCGCGTCGTTGCGGTAGGCGCCGAGGATGATCACCGCGCCGATCAGGGTCGCGAGAACGCCGATCGACAGAAAGCCGAGCTGCACGCGCCGCTGAATCACCGGGTCCATACCGGTCAGGGTAACCGGTGGGATCGGCGGAGAATCGGTGCGGCTCAGCGCAGCCGCGCGGCGATTCGCTCGTGCAGGGCCCGCAGCGGTTCGCGCGCGGTGACCACCTCCAGCACCTGCATGCCGTCGGCGTCGGCGGCGAGCGCGGCGGGCAACTCCTCGAGCGTGACCCGGCGCAGCGGCAGGTGGAAGCCCGCGCACAGGGCGGCCAGATCGGTGCGGTGCGGGGTGCCGAAGATGCGTTCGTAGGCGCCGTCGTAGGCCGCCCCGGTGAACCGTCGATCGCCCTGCTCCAGGAGCCCGAAGATGCCGCCGCCGTCGTCGTTGGCCACCACGATGCGCAGGGCGCGGGGCCGCGGCTCGTCCGGACCGATCAGGAGTCCGGTGGCGTCGTGGATGAAGGTCAGGTCGCCGACCAGCGCCACGGTCTGGCCGTCGCCGCCGGTGCGGTCGGCGGCCAGGGCGGCGCCGATGGCCGTCGAGTTGATCCCGTCGATTCCGGCGACGCCGCGGTTGGACAGCACCCGCACGCCTGGGGCCAGCTCACCGGCCAGCGCGACGTCCCGGATGGGGTTCGACGGGCCCACCACCAGCTGATCGCCCGCCGTCATGGCGGCGGCCACGGCGCGAGCCACGTGCATGCCGGTCGGTTCGGGGGCGTCGGCCAGTTCGGCGGAGACCGCCGCGCGGACCGCACTGTCGGCCTCGGCACATTCGGTCAGCCAGTCGCTGGTCGGCGCGCCGACGCCCACCGCCCGGGTGCCGGTGGCGTAGACGTTGCCTGAGACGTCCGGCCAGCGCGGACCGGTGGTGAGGGCGTAGACGCGGACCTGCGGGTCGGCCAGCAGGCGCGCCACCGACCGGTGCAGGGTGGGGCGACCGCAGATGATGGCCTGCGTGGGCCGCACCGAGCCCAGCGCCAGCGGGTGCAGGGGCGTCGACGGCAGCGGGGCAGTCGGCTCGGCCACCGTCGGGACGTCGGCCAGTTCCGGATGCTCGCCGGCGCCGTGCCCGGAGACCACGACGGTCGGCTCGGACAGGTCGATCTCGATCGGCACGTCCAGTCGGCCCACCGGCGACTGGGTCCAGGCCAGCCCGCCGGGGCGCCCGGCGAACCTGCCGTCGTGCAGCTGGGTCAGGTCGGTGTCGGGGGCATCGTCGGCCCCCGGCACCAGCGGCTCGCGCAGCGGGATGTCGAACTGCACCGGACCGGGATTGCCGGTGCGGGCGCCGCGCGCGGACGCGAGGACGCGGCCCACCGCCGACCGCCACTGCGAGTTGGTGTCCAGGTCCTCCTCGGCCAGGCCGAGGCTGATGGCCGCGCGCACCTGGGTGCCGAAGATGCCGAACTGCTCGATGGTCTGATTGGCGCCCGATCCCAGCAGCTCGTACGGGCGATTGGCGCTGATCACCACCAGCGGGACGCGCGCGTAGTTGGCCTCGAACACCGCCGGGCTCATATTGGCCACCGCGGTGCCGGAGGTCATCACGATCGGCACCGGCGTGCGCGAGGCCACGGCCAGGCCCAACGCCAGGTAACCGGCGGCGCGCTCGTCGATCCGCACGTGCAGTCGCAGGCGCCCGGCCCGGTCGGCGGCGTGCAGCGCGAACGCCAGCGGCGCGTTGCGCGAACCGGGGCAGAGCACGGCCTCGGTCACCCCGCCGCGGATCAATTCGTCGACGATCACGCGGGCCTGCAGGGTGGACGGATTCATGCCCGCAACCTTAGTGGTCGGCCCGCGGCGGCCGATCTCCGGACGTACGGTGGACGCGTGGGCTTCTACGAGGACAAAATCCTGCCGCGCATGGTGGAGCGCGCCTGCGGAATGCCGGGCATGGACAAGCTGCGGCGCCGGGCGGCGGCGGGACTGTCCGGGGACATCATCGAGGTGGGTTTCGGTTCGGGACTCAACGTGGGGTGCTATCCGGCGGCGGTGACCTCGGTGACCGCCGTCGAACCGGCCGACCTGGCGTGGGAGCGGGCGCAGGGGCGGGTGGCCGACAGCGCCGTCCCGATCACCCGCGGCGGCCTCGACGGCCAGCGACTTCCCTTCCCCGACAACACCTTCGACGGCGCCCTGTCCACCTTCACCCTGTGCACCATCCCGAATCTGGGGGCCGCGCTGGCCGAGCTGCGGCGCGTGGTCAAACCCGGCGGACGGCTGGCCTTCCTGGAGCACGGCCTGGCCCCGGACCGCGGTGTGCAGCGTTTTCAGCGCCTGCTGGACCCGATCGAGCAGGCGGTGGCCGGTGGTTGCCGGCTCACCCGGCAGATTCCGGACGAACTGGCGGCCGCGGGCTTCACGATCGCCGAGTTGGACCAGTTCTACGCCACGATGACGCCCAAGCCGTGGGGCGCGTTCTCGCTCGGTGACGCCGTCAACGCCGATGCCATACAGTCGAGTTCATGAGTCGCGAATTCGACGTCATCGTCTACGGCGCCACGGGTTTCGTCGGGGAGCTGACCGCTCGCTACCTGGCCGAGCAGGCCCCCGAGGGAACCAAGATCGCGCTGGCCGGGCGCAGCGAGACCAAGTTGGCGGCGGTGCGCCGTCGGCTGGGTGAGCGTGCCGCGTCGTGGCCGCTGGTGGTCGCCGACGCCGACTCCCCCGCCGCGCTCGACGCGATGTGCGCGCGCACCCGGGTCGTCTGCACCACCGTCGGGCCGTACCTGCGCTACGGCGAGAACCTGGTGATCGCCGCGGCCAGCGCGGGCACCGACTACGTGGACCTGACCGGCGAGGTGCCCTTCACCCGGTTCACCATCGACAAGGCCGACGAGATCGCCCGCGGCACCGGGGCCCGCATCGTCAACTCCTGCGGCTTCGATTCGATCCCCTCCGACCTGGGCGCCTACCTGCTGCACCGCCAGGTGACCGAGGACGACGCCGGCACCCTGGGCGAGACCACGCTGGTGCTGGCCTCGATGCGCGGCGGCGCCTCCGGCGGCACCGTCGACTCGATGCGGGTGATCGCCGAGCAGGCCAAGGACCCGGAGATGCGCCGACTGCTGCTCAATCCGCGCGCGCTGTCCGGCGGTCCGGGCGAGGTGGAGCACGCCGGCCCGAGCTCCGAGCCCAGCGACATGGCCCCGGTCGACGCCAAGAAGGTGGATCCGTCGTTGACCGGCACGCTGGCACCGTTCTTCATGGCCTCGTACAACACCCGCGTGGTGCGGCGGTCCAATGCGCTGCTCGACGACGCCTACGGCCCCGGCTTCCGCTACCAGGAGACCATGTCGGTCGGCGGCGTCCCGGTGCTGTCGACGCTGCTGGCGGGCGCGGTCTCGGTGGGCACCGGCCTGGGTCTGGCGGCCATGAGCTTCCGGCCCACCCGCGGCCTGCTCGATCGGGTGCTGCCCAAGCCCGGCCAGGGCCCGAGCGAGAAGGCCAGGGAAGCGGGACATTTCGTCACCCGCACCTACACCACCACCAGCACCGGCCGGCGGTACCGCTCGCAGATGCGCGCCGACGGCGACCCCGGTTACAAGGCCACCGCGGTGATGCTCGGCGAGAGCGCGCTGGCGCTGGCCCTCGACCGCGACGAACTTCCCGACCGCTCCGGCGCCCTCACTCCGGCCGTCGCGATGGGCGACGTCCTCGTCGAACGCCTGCGCCGCGCGGGCTTCGTCATCGAGGTCCACGAACTCCCCGCCGCCTGACCTCGGCCGCCCCGAACACCCAGCACATGACCGTGCTGCCACTCCCACCGCCGGGAACCGAGGGCCTCCTGAGCGGCGGTTCCGATGTTCCTACGGGTTCAACATCTCCGTCGGCGACAACGTCTTCGTCAATGTCGATGCGTTCCTGATGGACGACGGACCGATCACGCTGGGCGACGATGTCCGAATCGGCCCGGGCGCCGTCCTGGCGACAGCGCTGCACCCGATCGACGACCACCGACTGCGCCGAGCGGGCGCCGAACGGACCGGCCCCCATCAGCATCGGCGACAACTGCTGGCTCGGGTCGAACGTCACGGTCGGCGCCGGGGTCGTCATCGGGCGCAACACCGTGGTCGGCGCGGGCAGCGTCGTGGTCCGTGATCTTCCCGACCACGTGGTCGCCGTCGGCAGCCCGGCGCGACCGGTTCGATCCCTGCCGGCAGAGGACGACCGCCCATAGTGTCGAGTTGTGGTGGTCAGGCCACCACAACTCGACACTCTGCGGGGCTGAGACTTCCGGAGGCTAGGCCTGGCCGGGGCGGAGCTGGATGAACAGGGCTTCCATGTCGGCGCAGAGGCGGTCGCCGTCGTGCAGGGTCCCCTTGACGAAGATCTTGCGGCCCTCCCGGCGCTCGGCCCAGGTGCGCATGGTCAGCGGGGTCTCCAGCGGGGTCAGCGAGCGGTAGTTCACGGTGAGGTAGGCGGTGCGGGCGATTCCGTGCACGTGCAGGGTGGCGGCCATGCCGCCGAGGTCGTCGAAGACCACCGCGACGTGCCCGCCGTGCGCCACGCCGTTGCCGCCCAGGTGGAAGCGGCGGAACTCGACGGAGGCGGTGACGCCGTCCTCACCGCCGTCGATCACCTCGTACGGCGGGAGCGTGATGTTGCCGCGCGAGGGCAGGTCCACGCGGGTGCCCGACGGCGTGTGCCACTCGTCCACCAGCAGGGTGTCGAGCTTGGCGTTGAACAGCTTGAGGTCGTCGATGATCTCGTCGGCCAGTTCGGGCGTCGGGCTGGCGTAGCGCACCTTGTCCATGAAGGTGCGCACCTCCTCGATCAGTTCGCCGTAGCGCGGGCCGCCGCGCTCGGTGGTCACCTCGAACTCGGCGCGGAAGCCGCCCTCGAGCGGAGACTCCTCGGTCGCGGGGACGTTCCACTTCTGGTCGATCGGTGCACCCTTCATCGTTTCAAGGTATCCGCTGACCGACCAAGCGCCCGTTCGGGGTCGCCTCGCGTGGCCTAGGCTCGGGCGCATGACTTCGCCATTCGATCCCACGCAGTGGAAGGCCGTCGACGGCTTCTCCGACCTCACCGACCTCACCTACCACCGCCACGTCGGCGAGGGACGCACCAACGGCATCGTCCGGATCGCCTTCGATCGCCCCGAGGTCCGCAACGCCTTCCGGCCGCACACCGTCGACGAGCTGTACCGGACCCTCGACCACGCGCGCCGCTCCCCCGACGTCGGCACCGTGCTGCTGACCGGCAACGGCCCCAGCCCCAAGGACGGCGGCTGGGCCTTCTGCAGCGGCGGCGACCAGCGCATTCGCGGCCGCAGCGGCTACCAGTACGCCACCAGCCACGACTCCGACGTCGCCGCGGCCACCGTGGACTCGGTCGACGCCAACCGGGTCAAGGCCGAGGGCGGACGCCTGCACATCCTGGAGGTGCAGCGCCTGATCCGCACCATGCCGAAGGTGGTCATCGCCGTGGTGAACGGGTGGGCGGCTGGCGGCGGTCACTCGCTGCATTCGGTGTGCGACCTGACCCTGGCCTCCCGCGAGCACGCCCGCTTCAAGCAGACCGACGCCGACGTGGGCTCCTTCGACGGCGGCTACGGCAGCGCCTACCTGGCCAAGCAGGTCGGCCAGAAGTTCGCGCGGGAGATCTTCTTCCTCGGCGAGGCCTACGACGCCGAGACCATGCACCGGATGGGCGCGGTGAACCGCGTCGTCGACCACGCCGACCTGGAGAAGACCGCCATCGAATGGGGTCGCACCATCAACGGCAAGTCGCCCACCGCGCAGCGCATGCTGAAGTTCGCCTTCAACCTGACCGACGACGGCCTGATGGGCCAGCAGGTCTTCGCCGGCGAGGCCACCCGCCTGGCGTACATGACCGACGAGGCCGTCGAGGGCCGCGACTCGTTCCTGGAGAAGCGCGACCCCGACTGGTCGGACTACCCCTACTACTACTGAGCCGCCACCACTGCCGAGGAGGTCCGATGCGACTGCGCGACAACCCGATCATCGAAGTGAGCCGCAAGCTCGACTGCACGCCCGAGCGGGCGTGGGAGCTGGTCACCGACATCACCCTGCCCACCAGCGCCGACGGTGAGCTGTTCGCCGCCGAATGGCTCGACGACGCCGACGCGGTGGCCGTCGGCGCCCGCTTCGTCGGCCACAACCGCAACGACACCCTCGGCGAATGGTCCACCACCTCGGTGATCACCGAGGTGGAGGACGGTCGCCGCTGGGTCTGGTCGGTAGGGCCGGAGGACGCGCAGCCGTGGGCGGTCTGGGGTTTCGAGGTGGAGCCGGCGCGCGAGGGCTCGATCGTGCGTCAGTGGGCGCGTTTCGGCGCCGGCGATTCACCGCTGCGCGGTTTCATCGACGCGCAGCCGGAGAAGGAGGCGCGGATCATCTCCGGCCGGATGGCCGTCTGGCAGGCCGGGATGGAAGCCAACCTCGACGTCGTGGCCGCCGCGATCGCCTGACCGGAAGCTGGGCCGGTTCGACCGTTCGGTCGAACCGGCCCCGTTCGGCTCAGCCCATCATCTCCGCGAGCGCGGCCATGGTGTCCACGCGCTCGGCGTGGGTGTGATTCACCGGCGAACCCAACAGCACGCTCACCCCGGCGGCACGGAAGGCTTCGACGCGCTCGGCGACGTAGCTCTTCGGGCCGATCAGGCTCATGGCCCGCACCAGATCGTCCGGCACCGCCTCGGCGGCCTCCTGCTTGCGGCCGTCCAGGTACAGGTCCTGGATGAGCTTGGCCTCGTCCACGTAGCCGTAGCGCTGCACCAGCGAGTTGTAGAAGTTCTTGCCGCGGGCGCCCATGCCGCCGATGTAGAGCGCGGCGTGGTGCCGCACGCCCATCAGGGCCTGCTCGGCCAGGTCGACGTCGTCGGTGATCAGCGCGGTGCTCTGCACCACCAGCTTCAGGTCGTCCAGTGCCGGATCGCGCTTGGCCTTGCCCGCCGCCAGCGCCGGGCCGAAGGCCGCGTCGACGAAGTCGGGGTGCACCATGATCGGCTGCAGCTCGTCGAACAGTTCGGCGGCCAGCTCCACGTTCTTCGGGCCGATCGCCGCGAGCAGCATCGGGATGCGCTCGCGCACCGGGTGGTTGATGATCTTGAGCGGCTTGCCCAGGCCGCTGCCGCCGTGCTCCTGCGTGAGCGGCAGGTGGTAGTGCTTGCCGTCGTACTCCAGACGATCGCGGCGCCACACCATCCGGCAGATCTCGGCGGTCTCGCGGGCGCGGCCCAGCGGGTAGTCGTACTTGACGCCGTGGAAGCCCTCGATCACCTGCGGGCCGGAGGCGCCGATGCCCAGGATGAAGCGGCCGCCGCTGACGTAGTCCATGCCGGCGGCGGTCATCGCCAGGTTGGTGGGGGTGCGCGAGTACATCGGCAGAATGCCGGTCTGCAGCTGCATGGTGGTGGTGCGCGCCGCGATGTAACCCAGCTGCGAGACGGCGTCGAAGCTGTACGCCTCGGGAACCATCACCCGGTGCACACCCACGCCCTCGAAGTCGGCGAGGTTCTCGATCGTCTCGCGGAAGTCTCCCGCGTAATTGATGGGCATCCCGAGTGTCATCGTCATGGGACGCATTGTGCCACCGCGACGACGACCCCGTTTGGCGCGCCACCGGCGGCCTGTCGGCCACCGCGTGTTCACCGTCAGTTAAGGCCCGGGCGAGACAATCGCCACGGAGTCGGCGAAGCCTCGGCCACCATGAGGTGAACAACCGGTAAATAAGCTCCAATTGCAAGCAAACTCGCAGGTCAGTACCTTCGTACTCAATTCTGGCGTAATTACCGCAATCGCCGACGCAAGCCCCATAGTGGTGGTCATGAGCGCAGAGATGCTGATCCTCGTGCTGCTGATTGTGACGGCACTCGGATTCGATTTCACCAACGGTTTCCATGACACCGGCAATGCCATGGCGACGTCGATCGCGACGGGCGCCCTCAAGCCCAAGACCGCGGTGGCGATCTCGGCGATCCTCAACCTCATCGGCGCCTTCCTCTCGGTGCAGGTGGCCGCCACCATCACCAAGGACGTGCTGAAGATTCAGCAGCCGGACGGTCAGTTCGTCACCGGGCTCGACGTGAACTCCGCGCTGATCATCATCTTCGCCGGCCTCATCGGCGCGATCCTGTGGAACCTGGCCACCTGGCTGTTCGGTCTGCCGTCGAGTTCCTCGCACGCCCTGTTCGGCGGCCTGGTGGGCGCCGGCCTCGCGGCGATGGGCACCGCGGGCGTCAATTGGAGCGGCGTCTTCGCCAAGATCATCCTACCCGCGCTGTTCGCACCGGTGATCGCCGCGCTGGTCGCCGCCGTCGGCACCATGCTCATCTACGCCCTCACCAAGGCGATCGCCGCCCGCCACCAGGACCAGGGTTTCCGCATCGGACAGATCACCACGGCCTCGCTGGTCTCGCTGGCGCACGGCACCGGCGACGCGCAGAAGACGATGGGCGTGATCGCCCTGGCGCTGATCGCCACCAATCACCTCGACCCGGCCTCGGTGGAGCACGGCCTGCCGTTCTGGGTGGTCTTCAGCTGCGCCGCCGCCATCGCCCTGGGCACCTACCTCGGCGGCTGGCGCATCATCCGCGCGCTCGGCAAGGGCCTGATCGACATCAGCCCGCCGCAGGGCATGGCCGCGCAGTCGTCGTCGGCCGCCATCATCCTCACCTCGTCGGTGGCCGGTATGGCCCTGTCGACCACGCACGTGGCCACGGGCTCGATCATCGGCGCGGGCCTGGGCCGCAAGGGCTCCAACGTCCGCTGGTCGGTGGCCGGCCGCATGGTCCTGGCGTGGGTCACCACCCTGCCGGCCGCGGGTCTGGTGGGCGCTCTCTGCTTCTGGCTGGCCCACGGCATCGGCGACGTCGCCGGCGCCATCACCATCTTCGCGATCCTGGTGGTGCTCTCGCTGTTCATGTACTGGCGGTCGCAGCACGAGAAGGTCGACGCCAACAACGTCAACTCCGAGTGGGACGCCGAACTCGGCGAGTCCCCCGTCGACCTCGACCTGGACGACGCCACCTCCCCGGCCTCGCGGTCCTGAACCGGCCGACGCTAAAGGAAATCTGACATGGACTTCATCATCTCCATCCTCCGCGTCCTGGGCGTGGGACTGCTGCTCGGCGCCGGCCTGCCCGCGCTCTTCAGCGTCGGCATGGTCTGCATCGGCAAGGGCAGCGCCGATCCCAGCCCCGACGGCACCGTGACCGAGGGCAACGCGGCGCTGCGTTACCTGGGCTACCTGATCTACGCGATCGTCGGCGCGATCATCCTGCTCAGCATCCTGTGGATCGCCCGGCAGACGATCCTGTACTACTTCGACATCAAGATCTTCCCCTCCTTCGCGTACAAGTAGCGGTATGCGACTGCTGCAGCCACTGGTGCTCCCGCCGGGCCCGGCCGTGCTCGACGCGCGCGCGGAGCTCTCGGCCATGCTCGACGGCAGCGGCGCCTTTCTCCCGCTGCCCGCCGACGCGCCCGCGGCGGCCGCGGCGCTGAGCGAGAGCCTGCGCGCCGGCGAGCCGATCGACGAACGCTGCACCCTGGTGGTGTCCACCTCGGGCAGCACCGGAACCCCCAAGGGCGCCCTGCACACCGCCACCACCCTGCGCGCCTCGGCCGCCGCCACTGCGCAGTCGCTGGGCGGGCCCGGCAGCTGGCTGCTGGCGTTGCCGCCCCATCACATCGCCGGCCTGCAGGTGCTGCTGCGCAGCCTGGCCGCCGGGTACGACCCGATGGTGCTCGATGTGACCGACGGCTTCGATCCGGCCGCGCTGCCCGCGGCCGTCGCGGCGATGACCGGGCCACGCCGCTACACCTCCCTGGTCCCCTTGCAACTGCGCAAGGCGCTCACCGATCCGGCCGCCACCGCGGCGTTGGCTCAGCTGGACGCGATCCTGGTCGGCGGCGCCGGCACCCCGCCGGACCTGGCCGCCGCGGCCCGCGCCGCGGGCCTGTCGATCACCACCACCTACGGGATGAGCGAGACGGCCGGCGGCTGCGTGTACGACGGCACGCCGCTGCCCGGGGTGCAGGTGCGACTGATCGACGTCGACCCGAACACCGGGGTCGGCCGCGTGGAACTGGGCGGACCGACGGTGGCGCTGGGCTACCGCGACCTGCCCGAACATCCCGCGTTCACGACGCCCGGATGGTTCCGCACCGACGATCTGGCCACCTTCGACGACGGCAGGCTGACCGTCGTCGGCCGCGCCGACGAGGCCATCTCCACCGGCGGCCTGACGGTGCTGCCCCAGGTGGTGGAGGCGGTGATCGAGCGACTCGACGGCGTCGGCGCGTGCGCGGTGTTCGGCGTGCCCGACGAACGGCTGGGGCAGGCGGTGGCCGTGGCGGTGGTCCCCGACGGCGCCGCACCGGATGCCGCGACCCTGACCCGTGCGGTGCGCGAACGGCTCGATCGGTTCGCGGCTCCCCGCCACCTGCTGATCGTCGATGCGTTGCCGCTGCGGGGGCCGGGGAAGGTCGACCGGCGAGCCCTGCAACGACAATTCCGTGACAACCTCGGCGCAACCTAGCGCCAGATCACCGCGAAACCGGCCTCGACCTGCGGAGGCCGCGTCCGGCACTGTTATGTTGGTGCCATGGCATCAGACAATCCTCGCATCCTCGCTACCAGCGCCAGAATGCCCTTTGCTGTCGACGAGATCCACAAGCTCGGTGAAGAGATCGGCCACACGGTCATCGCCACCGACACCTTCAAGCAGTCGCCCGGTATGCACTCCAAGGGTGTCGACAAGCGCGTCGTCACCCGGCCGCCGACCCAGGATCCGGACGGGTTCGTCGACGATGTCATCGCGATCATCGACGAGGAGCAGGTGGACTGGGTGCTCCCGATGTTCGAGGAGGTCTTCTACCTGGCCGCCAACCGCGAGAAGATCCAGGGCGAGCGCGACGTCACCCTGTTCTTCCCGGAGCTCGACGCCCTGCTCGAGGTGAACGATAAGTCGTCGTTCGCCGACCTCTGCAAGCGTCTGGGCCTGCCGCTGGCCGAGACCATCGTGTGCACCACCCCCGAGGAGTTCGTCGCCGCCACCGAGCTGTGGGAGCACTGGTTCGCCCGCGCCACGTTCGGCCGCGGCGGCCTGGACGTGATCACCAATACCGGCCCGCTGGCCGGGGAGACCGCGGTCGCCGACATCAAGCCCACCGAGCAGGATCCGTGGCTGGTGCAGGAGTTCCTCGTCGGCACCGATCGCTGCAGCTGGAGCGTGGTGCACGAGGGCGAAGTGGTGCTGCATTCGTGCTACGAGCATCCGCTGGCCATCGACGACCGCGGCGGCATCGTCTTCCAGTCCGTCGACTCCCCGGAGTCGTTGGCGGCCACCCAGAAGATCGCCAAGGAACTGAACTGGACCGGCCAGATCAGCATGGACTACCTGGTGACCGAGGACGGCACGCACTACATGGTCGAGTGCAACCCGCGGCCGACGGCGGGCTGCACCGTCGCCACCGCCGAGGAGTTCGACACCGCGCTGTTCCGCCCGAACGGTCTGGTCACCGTGCCCGGCGGGCGCAAGAAGATGATCAAGGCCGCCGTGCTGCGTGACGCGCTGCTGCACCCGTCCCGCGCGAAGGGCGACTTCGCCGCCGCCAAGGGCGCCAAGGGCGTCTACGACCAGCGCAAGGACCACATGCCGCTGATCTACTCGGCGCTGAGCCTGCGCCACGTGCTGGCCTACCGCAAGGCGCTCGGCGCCGAGCGCAGCAAGGAGCAGCTGGTGGCCGCGCAGTTCTTCGACATCCTGTACGACGGCTCGTCGCTCACCTAGCTGTCAGTCACCGCCCGGCCCGCGCCACGTGCGCGGTTGCCGCGGCAACGAATTCGGCTCCCGCCCCGGTGTCACACCGGGCGGGAGCCGAATCGTTTCGGGCGCTGTGGCCGACTACCAGAGGACCGCCACCGAGGCCGCGGCCACCGACACCAGCACGGCCGCCCAGAACATCGGCGGGCCGACGGGCTCGCCGGACTTGCGCTGCTTGGCCATCCCCATGCCCAGGATCGCACCGAGCACCACCAGGAGCACCACCTTGGTGACGATCTTCGGGTAGTTGGGCTCGAAGTCGCCGAACGGCGCCGACAGGATCACACCGGTGACCAGCGAGACCGCCAGGCCGATGTTCATCGGAACGTTGAACTCGAAACGCTTCCGGTAGGCGGCTTCGAGCAGCGCGCCCAGCGTCATGGCGAAACCGATCAAATGAACAACGAGAATTACGTGGCGCAATACATCCATGTGCCCAGCATAGGGGCACTTGCCCGTATTCGGCTTATTCCAGCTCGGTCGACGACCCGGTCGACTCGAGAGTCTCCGACGCTGCGGGCGCCGCCGGGGTGATGTCCGAAGTGTCGGATCCGGAAGTCGTGGGAGCTTCGGGAGCGGCCTGGGGCGTCGGCTCGGCGCGGTGGCGGCCGGTGTAGTCGCTCGGCGCCTCGGACACCTCGGGCGAAGACTCGGCCCGATGACGTCCCTGGTACTCGACGACGGGCTCGGCGGACTTCGCCGCTGCGCCATCCACGCTCGTGCGCGATGCCACCGTCGTGTCCGCCACGGCGGGCACCGCCGCCGGCTGCTCCGCCTTCACTCGCACGCCGTCGCGGGTGTTGCCGACGCCCGGCGTCTCCATCGCGTAGAAGAGTTCGGCGTTCCGATCCCAACGCCGCAGGTCCTCGTCGTCGTACTCGAGGCCGAGCACGTCGTAGATCGCCGCGTTGAGCAGCGCCAGCGGGTGTTCGGTGTCGTACACCAGGTAGGTGGTGTTGCCGTCCTCGCTGGTCATCACCGTGGGTTCGCCCAGCTTGTCGAGGTTGCCGTACGGTCCGTCGCCCGGCGCGTGGATGACGAGGAATCCGGCGGCGTTCACCAGCAGCGACGACGCCGGGCGGTACCACTTGAACTGCCAGTCGGCCACCGGATCGCCGGCCACGATCACCGCGACCACCGGTACGTCGCCGGTCTTGCCCGGATCGCGGGCGCCGTTGTTGTCGATGTCGAGCACACCCAGGATCGGCGAGAGCCACACGCCGCTGGCCGGCAGATCCGCGGCCCAGCCCTTGAGTCCCCAGGGGCTGCGCGGATCGGAGACCAGCAGAATCACCGAGTTGTCGTCCAGCACCCCGCTGGCCACACCCTGCTCGGCGGCGTCGCCGAGGGCTTCGGCGCCCTGGGAGAATCCGGTGTACAGCACCGGTCCGCCGTAGCCGACCAGTGCCTTCATCACGTCGAGATTGCCCGCCGTGGCGATGGCCGCCGACGACTGGTAGCCCGGCGCCAGGAACGGCAGACCCAACGGCGGATCCGCCTTGCCCGACACGAACGGCCCGAAGGACTGCGGGTAGTTCACGTAGGCGGCTTCGCGCGGACCCACGAGACCGTCGACCCGCGGGTGCAGACCGGTGTCGTCGGTACCCGGTGTCACGATGACGATCGTCGGGGTGCCGGCCGAGCCCAACGGCGGCAGGGTGCTGGCCGCTCCCGCGGCGCCCGGCGCCCAGGTGAGGGTGCCGTCGTTGACCAGACCCGCCAGGAGGTCCTGTGCGGACGCCGCTGCGGGGGTCACGTCGGTGGTGGCCAGTGCCATCGGTGCGGCAACACCGAGGCAGAGCGCGCACGACAGGGCAGCGACGGCGGAGCGACGCCGAGCGGTCGCGAGGGAGGAAGCCAGCATTCAAACATGCTGGCAGCTTCCCCGTGGGGGAAATAGCCTCCTTTCGGATGAATCTCACTGGCCTTCGCACCGGTAACCCGGCGGGACGGGCCGTAGCGCGTCGGTGGGAAGATCGACGGGTGGCAACTGTGAGTCAGTGGATCGAGGGCGCTCGGCCCCGCACCCTTCCCAATGCGATCGCCCCCGTCGTCGTCGGCACCGGCGCCGCGGCCTACGTGGGCGAGGTGGTCTGGTGGAAGGCGGCGCTGGCGCTGGTGGTGGCGTTGGCGCTGATCATCGGCGTGAACTTCGCCAACGACTACTCCGACGGCATCCGCGGCACCGACGACGACCGAGTCGGCCCGCTGCGGCTGGTGGGCTCCGGCCTCGCCGGTCCGGGCGCGGTGAAGGCCGCCGCCTTCACCTGCTTCGGCATCGCCGCCGTCGCCGGGATCGCGGTGGCGGTGACCACCGCATGGTGGCTGCTGGCCGTGGGCGCGGTGTGCATTCTGGGCGCCTGGTACTACACCGGCGGCAGCCGTCCGTACGGGTACGCCGGTTTCGGCGAGGTGGCGGTGTTCGTCTTCTTCGGCCTGGTGGCGGTGCTCGGCACCCAGTTCGTGGTCGCCGGGAAGGTGGACGTGACCGGGCTGATGTGCGCGATCGCGATCGGCTGCTTCTCCAGCGCCGTGCTGGTGGCCAACAATCTGCGCGACATCCCCACCGACACCGAATCGGGCAAGGTGACCCTCGCGGTGCGCCTCGGCGACCGCCGCACCCGCAGCCTGTTCGTGATCCTGGTCTTCCTGCCGTCCCTGATCACCCTGTGGGCGGGCGCGTTCACCGACTGGTGGGCCCTGTTCGGTTTCCTCGCCCTCCCCCTCGGGGTGGTGGCGGTGCGCCCGGTGGCCACCGGCGCCCAGGGCCGCGCGCTGATCCCGGCCCTGGCCGTCACCGGCATGGCCATGCTGGTCTGGGCCGTCGCCACCGGGGTGGCCCTCGGCCTGAGTTAGGGCGTCCGAAAGAACCGGATGGTCTCCTCGTCTCGGGACCGTCCGGCTACGATTCGCCGCATGCGATTTCGTCCGCCGCCGAACTGGCCGCCGGTGCCGCCGGGTTGGACACCGCCGCCCGGGTGGACACCCCCGCGCGAGTGGGGGCCGCCGCCGCCCGGCTGGGAGCTCTGGGTCCCCGAGGATGCCCCCGAGCCGCCGGTCAAACGCACCTCACGATGGGGCAGCGTCACTCGCAAGGCGATCGAGAATCCGCTGTGGACCACCGTCGGCGCGATCGTCGGCATCATCGGTCTGGCGATCTCGGCGTTCCAGATCTACGAGGCGGTCAAGACCCCGCCGGTGGATCTGGAGATCGCGTCGATCACCATCGACGGCCAGCAGAGCTTGGGCGCCCAGATAGTCGGCGACGGCGACCCCGTCGACGGCGCCGTGGAGGTCACCCCGATCGACATCATGCTGCAGAACAAGGGCGGCAAACCGTCGCTCATCACCAAGATCGACGCCACGGTGGTCTACTTCCAGCAGTTGCAGGATTGCACCGGCACCAAACCCGCCCCCGACCAGGCCTCGGTCGGCTATCAGCTGCCGATCCCGATGCGGGGCGCCGAGCCCGCGGACAAGTCGTTGACCACCGAGATCCGTTTCGAGGTGAAGCCGGACGCCGCCGACCGGATGGTGCTCACCGTGGGCCCGCAGGTGCAGCCGGCCTTCGCCTCCGCGCCAATGGTGATGGCCGTGAAGCTGACGCTGGTGCACGACGGCGAGCAGCGCAAGGAGATCGGCACTGTCTCGGTGGTGACGACGGCCGAAGCCGCCGAGGCCCAGATCGCCGACATGTCCCGCAACCCTGAGGTCGGCCGCTGCGCCGCCGACAATATGGCCCACTTGGACGAGATGTTCGCCATCCAATCCACGCGCTCGCGCCTGCTCGACCGACTCCGGTCGAGCTACCAGCGGGCCGCGCGGTAGGAGACGCCCGTGCGCTTCAATCCGCCGCCGAACTGGCCGAGACCGCCCCACCCGGACTGGCAACCGCCCGCCGACTGGCACCCCGACCCCCGCTGGGGGCCGCCCCCACCAGGCTGGTCGCGATGGGTCGACGAACCACGCCCCGCGAGTGCGCTGCGGCGGCGTCTGACCCATCCGGTCTGGGCGACGGTGGCCACGCTCGTGACTGTCGTCGGCATCGTGCTCGCGGTGCTCCCGACGCTCGGGTCGGGCGACGTGCCCGACGCCGAGTTCGCAGCCGTGTCCCTGTCCCGGCCGGTCGACATCACCGCCGAAGAGTTCAATGTCTCGTCTCACGACCGAATCACGAGGCCCGACATTTCTGCGTCGTCCGTCGATCTCACCATCAAGAACAATACCGACGTTCCGCTTGCCTACTCGCGGCTTGAGGCCGAACTCCTCGGCGAGTCGAGCTGGGACTGCCATCGCTCCGGCGGCGAAGTCGTCGTCGATGCCAGTTACGCGGTCAGCCTGCCGTGGGGCCCCGGCAACAGCGGATTGCAGTCGACCGAACTGCCCATCGACTTCACCGTCCCGCCGGAGGCAGCCGCCCGAATGGACATGACCATCGGTCCGGATCGCGAGACGTACGGGATAATGCTGTTCGCGGTCCGCGTGACCCTATATGCCGAGGGAGCGGGCACCCTCACCACGCCACCGCTGGTACTGCTCACCGAGCCCAAGAGTACCGAGAATCACCTCGAATGGGCCCGTAAGCAAGTCGGCTTTCGCCTGGGCGAACAATGCCTGGCCGAGTACCTCGCCGACGTCGATGCCTTCATCGACCGGGATGCCCTGGTGTCGCCGGCCGCCGAGGAGTGGCTGGCCGGGCTTCGGTCGATGAAGGACTGACCGGAAAACGAAGCAGTCTCAACGAGAACCACCCCTTCACCCCTTTACGCAGGTAGAGAAGGTGCGGGAGTTCGTTCAAAATCTCGACTCGAACTATTGTGCTCGATAAATGTGAGGTGTACCATAGAGGCAAGCGAGAGGGGATGAACCATCCCGGACTCGCCCACAGAACTCTCGGAACATGAGTGGCCGGGTGACCGATCGTCACGCGGCTCGACCGGTTCCCTCGCTATTGGCTTCTCACGACCTGAGGAGTGGGCGTCATGGACGCAGCAACTCTCAACGCCTTCGCCGATCTGATGAGCGATGACCTCACTATCCCCGCTGGCACCGACATCGATACTCAGGCGAATCTCGCCCAGTTCCTGGCCCGGGCGCGAGCGGTCGACGACGACCGGGAACTCCTGGCCGTAGCCGCAGCGGTTCTACGGTTGCGCAATGTGGCCGACTATTCGGTGGCCGCGACGTGCGCCGCGATCGAACGAGTCGGACTACCCACCCGAAAGCATGTGCGGTCCGCCGCGGCGATCCTCACCGAACTCGGGGCGGCACCGGCCCTCGCCTACCGCGCCGGCCGGCTCGGGCAGGCGATGTCCGACGAGAACCTGGTCGCGGTAGTCCGTGGTTTACGTGATGGTGCGGTGTCGGCGGAACACGGTGATGCCGTGGCGTCTGGCCTCGGACACGTGGCAGGCCGCGTGGATTTGTCCGACGACGATCGCCGGAGGATCGTGCATTCGTTGATGGTGCAGACCTCGCCGGCGCGGGTGAAGGAAAAGGCTCGGGCGTGGGCGATCAAGTTGGCACCGGTCGAAGACGAACCCGACGCTGCGGACGGGTACGTGCCGGTCGCCGAGCGTGACGACCTGAACGAGATGACCCTGAACCGCACGGACGACGGCCGGGTGGCGGTGACGATCGACTTCGACATCGTGGCAGCCGAGGAACTCAGTGCGGCGTTGGATCCGCTCACGCGGCCGGTGCCCGAGCCGGATGGTTCGTCCGATCGGCGGTCGGCCAAGCGGCGGCGCGCGGATGCGATGGCCCAGGTGGTGCGCACGTATCTGGCGCATTCGGAGCGTCCAGAGTCCGGCGGAGTCTTGCCGCACGTCACCCTGTCGGTGCCCGCGGCGGTGGTCATCAACGGGCAAGTACTGGATTCCGTTGCGGGACAGACGGCTTCAATTCCGATCGCCGCGGCCGAGGATGACACGGCGGTGCCGTGGCTCGGGTTCGGCGGACCGATCTCGGCGCGCACGGCGGAGCTGATCATGTGCGAGGCTGCGGTGGCTTTGGCGCTGCTCGACGACAACGGTGTGCCGCTGAATGTGGGCCGCGAGAAGCGGCTGTTCACCCCGGGAATCCGCAAGGCGCTGGTCCTACGGGACCGTGGTTGCGCCTTCCCCGGTTGCGGTGTTCCGCCGTCGTGGTGCGACGGACACCACGTCGAGCATTGGGAGCACGGCGGGGCCACGAGTCTGGACAACGGTGTCCTGCTCTGCCGCCGGCACCACACCGTGATTCACCACGGTGGATGGGAAGTGTTCATCGGCCACGATCGGCAGCCGTGGTTCGTGCCGCCAGCCGATCCGGAGCATCCGAAGCGTCGTCGTGAACCGATCCGGTCGAATGCGCGACGAACCTTGACCTTGTCAACCAGCGCCGCGTGAGGCGCATGAAACCAGTGCCGGGAACGGTTCCCGACGCGATGTGTTATTTGAAAATTTCATAGTGTGCCTGCCCCGCGGGGCGGGCCCGGGTGGTCAAGGGGACCGTCCGCGCCCGCCGGGGAGGCCAGGCGGGTCGAGCCGAAGGACGGGCCGACGACGGTCAGCGGGTGAGCAGGCCCTCGCGCTGCGCCCACTCCTGCGTGCGGCGCATACCTTCGTCGAGGCTGATCGCCGGCGCGTACCCGAGCATCGTGCGCGCCTTCTCGATCGAGTACTCACCCGGTCGGTTCAGCATGTGCACGGTAGCCGGGGTCAGCTCACTGGCCTGGCCGAGGCGACGTTGCACCGTACCGACCGCGCCGGCCAGGGCCACCGCGAGGCTGGTCGGCAGCGTGCGGACCGAGGCGTCGATCATGTCCCCGAGACGCCCGAAGTACTCCGCACAGGTCACGCCGTGACCGTCGGTCAGGTTGAACACCTGCCCCGCCCCGGCCTCCGACGCGGTGGCCAGCAGGATGCCGTCCACCAGGGTGTCGATGTACACCGGGGTGAAAGTCCCGCGGCCGCCGTTCGGGAGCACCATCTGCCCGGCGCGGATCATCTCCAGGGAAGTGATCACCCACGGCTTGGACGCCGGGCCGTAGACGTCGCCGGGCCGGATCACGGTGCAGTCGATCTCCCCGGCGGCGTGCGCGGTCATCACCACGGCCTCGGCGTTCACCTTGGTGTCGGTGTAGCTGTACCCGTTGACCCGGACCGGGTACTTCTCGTCGACCTGGTCGGGATAGTCGAAGCCGTAGGCGGCCACCGACGAGAGGTGCACGAAGCGGCCCACCCCCGCCTCGGCGGCGGCGGCCAGCACCTTCCGGGTGGAGTAGGTGTTGACCTCCCAAGCGTCGTCGAGGGGCGCGGAGTTGGACACGATGGCGGCGGTGTGGATCACCGCGTCGACACCGTCGAGCGCGGCCGCCCACTCCGACGGGTCGGAGATGCTGCCCCCGAGAATGCCGGCGTCGGCATCGGGCAGCAGGTCCACACCGGTCACCTCGGTGCCGAGTTCGCGGGCGCGTTCGGCGAGGGCGCGGCCGATGAAGCCGTTGGCGCCGGTGATGAAGATCTTCGCGGGCAGGGCGGGTGCGGGCCGTTCGACGGCCGGCGCGGTCTGCGAGTTCGCGGTCATGGGGGGTCCTTTCGGGGAGGTGGTGTGGGTCAGCGCAGGCCGAGCAACGGCCGGGTCAGGCGCTCGCGCAGCGACGGATTGGGCCGGTAGGCGCGGACCTCGAGCAGCGCGCGCCGGTAGCGCCAATAGTCCACCTGCATGGTGTGCCGCTCGGAGCGGACGTAGCGGGCGGCGAGAGCGGCCTGGTCGTCGGCGATCCACTGACGCTGCTCCGCCTCCGACGGCAGCACCGACGCGCCGGTGATCAAGTCGCCGACCCATTCGGACTGCATCTCCATGAACGGGATGCCGGAGCCGACCGCCTGAATGAAGCCGATGAAGAACAGGCCGGGGCGATCCGGCGTGAGCACCCGCTGGTACAGCGGCATCGCGTTGGCGGCGGGGTCGTAGACGTCCTTGTCGAAGAACGGCAGCGACACCTTGTAACCGGTGGCGAAGACGACGATGTCGACGTGCTGACGGACGCCGTCGACGAACACCACCTCGTCGTCGTCGAACTTCTCGATGTCGGGGTGCACCGCGATGTCGCCGTGGCCGACGCGGTCGTAGAACTCCGCCGACACCGTCGGGTGCGCGTGCAGGATCTTGTGATTGGGCTTGGGCAGCCCGCGGTCCTCCGGACGGCCCGCGGCCAGTCGGGCGGTCAGCCCGTACAGCGCGCGCTCCACCGGGAACGGCACGTAGGCCATCAGCGGCGAGCCCAGCTGGTCGATCGGCTTGCCGAAGGCGTACTTCGGGAGCACGTGGACGCCGCTGCGGGTGGACACGTGCACCGAGTTCGCCGTCTTGATCGCCTCGCAGGCGATGTCCATGCCGGAGTTGCCCACACCGATCACCAGCACGTCCTTGCCCTCGAACACCGACTGCTCGTGGTACTCGTGGGCGTGCATGGTCTCGCCGCTGAAATCGCCGGCGAACTCCGGAATCTGCGGGATGCTGTGGTGCCCCGGGCCGAGCAGCACATAGCGGTAGGTGCGGGTGACACCGTCGCCGGTGGTCACCGCCCACCCGTTGCCGCCCATCGGGCCGTCACCGGGCAGCGGGTCGATCTTGGTGACCTCGGTGCCGAAGGTGATCCGGTCCAGCAGCCCGTGCTCCTCCGCGAAGCCCTGGAAGTACTCGGCCACCAGGGTGTGGTGCGGAAAGTCCGGCCACTGCTCGGGCATCGGGTGCGACGGGTACTCGGTGAGCGGCCGCGAACTGTTCAGGTGCAGCGACTTG
Organism: Gordonia phosphorivorans; assembly: GCF_042432625.1. NCBI lineage: Bacteria > Bacillati > Actinomycetota > Actinomycetes > Mycobacteriales > Gordoniaceae > Gordonia > Gordonia phosphorivorans. The sequence goes on from NZ_JBHLWV010000028.1 coordinate 43,367, forward strand.
TAGGCGGGCGAGCTGCCGTTGTCGTTGTCGATCCGCCACAGGCCGCCGACCATCGAGCCCTTCTCGAACCAGTCGAAGTCGATACCGCGGTCGGCCAGTGCCTTGCCCGCGGCCAGACCCGACGGGCCCGCACCGACGACGCAGGCCTGCGCGTCGAACGTCGGCTCGGCGGAATTGGTGGAATGAGTCATGCCGTCTCCTTACTCGTCCCGGGCGTCACCCGGCGTCGATCATCCCGAACAGTATGTGAGGCGCACCTCATCGGTCTTGCCCTATGACGACCATTACTTGTCATTACACGACTATCCTGGGCGGCACCGACATTCGCGACCGAGGGAGGTGGTGCACGCTCCATGACCGACCTCATCCGGGCCTCGTCGTTGGCGAACTTCGCCGACCTGGTCCACGAACTCGGCGGCGACCCCGAAGCGCTGCTACGCGCCCGCGGCGTCGATCCGCGCTTCGCCGGGCAGCACGACCGGTTCGTCACCTACACGGCCGTCTGCGCCGTCTTCACCGACGCCGCGCGCACCCTGAACTGCCCGGACTTCGGGCTGCGCCTGTCCCGCCGCCAGCGCATCGACATCCTGGGCCCGGTGGCGGTCATCGCCCGGCACTCCGACACCGTCGGCACCGCGCTCGACGAGGTGTCGCGCTATCTGCACAGCTACAGCCCCACCCTGGCGACCGCCCTGGTCCGCGGACCGGAGTCGTCCGAGTTCACCTTCACCGTGCTGCTGCGCCACCTCGTGCACCGCCAGCAGGCGGTCGAGGTGGCCCTCGGGATCGGGATCGATCTGATGCGCTTCCTCGTCGCCCCCGACTTCGTCCCGATCGCGGTGCACCTCGAACACTCGCCGGGCGCGGACCCGCACGTCTATCGGGAGCTGTTCGGCGTGGACGTGGCCTTCGACGAACCGCGCAACGGGATCGTGCTGCCCAACCGGGTGCTCGACACCCCTATCCGCGACCGGGACGCGGCCGCCCACGAGCTGGCCGAGCGTTACCTGGCCGCCGAACGCGTCGACCTGACCACCCCGGACCTGGTGCGCGGCCTCATCGAGCGTCTGCTCCCCCTCGGCCAGGCCACGCTCATCGGGGTCGCCCGCGAGTTGACGCTGCATCCGCGCGTCCTGCAGCGGCGCCTCGCCGACACCGGCGATCGGTTCGAGAGCCTCCTCGACGACGTCCGCCGGGAGCAGGCCCTGCGGCTGGCGCCCTCGGGCCTGTCGGCCGCGGAGATCGCGACCGCGCTCGGCTACGCCGAGGCCAGTTCGTTCACGCGCGCCTGCCGCCGGTGGTTCGGGGTACCGCCCCGACGGCTGCTGGCCGAGGCCCGCTGACCTCAGCGCAGGCCGAGCAGCGGCCGGGTCAGGCGCTCACGCAGCGACGGGTGGGGACGCAGCGCGCCGGCCTCCAGCAGCGCCCGGCGGTACCGCCAGAAGTCGACCTGCATGCTGTGCCGCTCGGAACCGCCGTACCGGCTCGCGAGGACGGCCAGGTCGTCGTCGATCCACCGCCGCATCACCGGCTCCGGCGGCAGCACCGAGGCCCCGGTGATCAGGTCGCCGATCCACTCGGCCTGCAATTCCATCAGCGGGATGCCCGAGCCGACCGCCTGGAAGAAGCCGACGAAGAACAGCCCGGGCCGCTCCGGCGTGAGCACCCGCTGGTACAGCGGCATGGCCCCCACCGCCGGGTCGTACACCGCCGGGTCCAGGAACGGCAACGACACCCGGTAGCCGGTGGCCAGCACCAGCACGTCGACGTGCGCGCGGGTGCCGTCGACGAACTGCACGACGTCGCCGTCGAAGCACTCCACGTCGGGCGCCACGGTGAGGTCGCCGTGCCCGACGAGGTCGTACAGTTCCGAAGACACCGACGGGTGCGCGTGCAGGATCTTGTGATCGGGTTTCGGCAGCCCCGGTCCGGGGGCCGTCCCGCGGCCAGCCGCACGGTGAGTCCGTACAGCGTGCGCTGCACCGCGAACGGCAGGTACGCCATGTACGGGGAGGCGAGCTGATCGATCGGCTTGCCGAAGGCGTACTTGGGGATCACGTACACCCCGCGCCGGGTGGACAGCCGCACCGACCTCGCCACGCGCGCGGCCTCGCAGGCGATGTCCATGCCGGAGTTGCCGACGCCGATCACCAGGACGTCCTTGTCCGCGAAGATCGACGGCTCGTGATAGTCGTGCGCGTGCAGACTCTCGCCGCCGAACGACCCCGCGAACTCGGGCAGCTGCGGATCGCTGTGGTGGCCGGTGCCGATCACCACCCGGCGATAGGTGCGGGTGCGACCGTCGGCGAGGGTCACCGCCCACCCGCTGCTGCCGGCCGGGCCGTCGCCGGGCAGCGGCACGATCGCGGTCACCTCAGCCCCGAACGTGATCTTGTCCAGCAGGCCGTGCCGCTCGGCGAAGTCCTGGAAGTACTCGGCCATCAGGGTGTGGTGCGGAAAGTCCGGCCACTGTGCGGGCATCGGGAACGACGGATACTGCGTCGACGCCCGCGAGGTGTTCAGGTGCAGCGACCGGTAGGCGGGGGAACCGCCGTTGTCGTTGTCGATCCGCCACAGCCCGCCGACCATCGAGCCCTTCTCGAACCAGTCGACGTCGACGCCGCGCTCGACCAGGGCTTTCCCGGCGGCCAACCCCGCGGGTCCGGCACCGACGATGCAGACGGCGGCATCGAACGCCGCCGCGGGGCTGTACTCGGCCATGCCGGAAGACCCTACTCGGCGGTGAGGGACTCGGTGATGTTCATCCGCGCCGCGCGCGCCGCAGGCACGACGGCCCCGAGCAGGCACAGCGCGGCCGCGATCGCCACGTAGCCGGCCGTGGACCACAGTGGCTGATAGACGATGTCGATGGAGGTGGTCTCGGCCAGGCTCCGGTCGGCCACGTAGTGCAGCCCGGTACCCATCACCAGGCCCACCACCGCGCCGACGATCGCCACCGACCCGGCCTCGGCCAGCACCATGCGGACCACGAACCGCCGGGACGCCCCCATCGCGCGCAGCACGCCGAGCTCGCGGCGTCGTTCCAGCACCGACAGCAACAGCGTGTTGAGCAGGGCGATCGCGGCGGCACCGGCGACGATCCACTGGATCGCCACGGTGAAGGCGCCGGCCTGCTCCACCGTCGCCTGCGTGGCCTCGAGCGCCTGCGCGCCGGTGTACACGTGCACCGGCCGATTCCCGGCCCCCGGATAGTCGGCGACGATCCGCCGCAGCTCCCGCTGCAACTGCTCGCGGTCGGCGCCCGGCTCGGTGAAGATCTGCAGATACGTGTCGCCGGGGCGGTCGAACCACTCGGCCAGCAGCGTCTGCGCGATCGCGGCCGTGCCGGAGTCGATGGTCACGTAGTTGACGGTGTCGCGCACCACCAACTCGTGATAGCCGGACGGTGTGGCCAGCCGCAGGGTGTCGCCCACCTCGACGCCGAGGGTGCGCGCCAGCACGCGCGAGATGAGGATGCCGTCGCCGGCGAGGGTCTGGGCGGCTGCCTCCGGGGTGGCCTTGTGCAGGAACGGCGCCGCGGCCCCGGGTTCCAGGCCCTGCAGCATGGCGCGCGCCGAGCCGATGTTGACGGTGGCCCACTGCCCGCCGGCGATCCGCTCGACACCGGGCAGCGCCGCGGCCTTCTCGGCGATCTCCGGGTTCAGCACCGGCCCCACCGGGATGTCGCTCTTGTCGCGGGAGGACACGTAGATGTCCGGGTCGCTCAACCCCTCCAGCGAGTTGCCGATGGAGCCGACCATGTTGCTCAGCGCACCGGAGATCCCCACGCCCACCGCGATCGCCACGCCGACGGTCATCACCGTCGCCCACACCCGCCGCGGCGCGCGTTCGCTGTTGATCGCGGCCAGCCGGCCCGGCCCGGAGAACCGACGGCACACGGCGACGACGCCCCGCACCAGCGGCACGGTGAGCCCGAAGAAGACCAGGATCGCGCCCAGCGAGTAGACGGCGCCGGACAGCAGCGCGGGGCGGCCCTCGACCGTCCGCGTCATCACGAACGCGCCGATCACCATCGCCAGCCCCACCAGGCCGGTGATCCACAGCAGGCGACGGGCCGGCGGGTCGGCGTCGGCGGTCTCCCCCGGCACCATCGCCTCCACCGGAGCCACCGAGAACACCGAACGGGCGGCCAGCGCGGTGGCCGCCACGCAGGCCAGGACGCACGCCGCCACCGCGAGCGGCGCCGCGTAACCGGGCAGCGCGAAGTCCACCTCGAGCGCGGCCGAGCCCACCGACGTGGGCAGTCGCCCCACCGCCCAGCGCCCGGCGAGCCATCCGACGGGCACCCCGAGGAGACCGCCGACCAGGCCGAAGACGGCGGACTCGGCGAGCAGATCGGTCACCAGATGTCGACGGCGCGCCCCGAGCGCGCGGATCATCGCCAGCGACTGCCGCCGCGAGGCGACCGCCATGTTCATCGTGTTGAACACCAGGAACCCGGCGATGATCAGCGACACCAACGACACCAGCAGCGTCGAATCGCGGGTCACGGCGCTGGCCACTTCGGCCTGCTTGACCCGGAAGTCCGGATCCACGACGCTGGCGCGCCCGTCCACCACGGCGCTGACCTCGCGGTTGAGCGTCTCGGTGGCGACGCCGTCCTTGGGCACGATCATGATCGAGTCCACGGCCCCCTCCAACCCGGCCAGGCGCTGCGCCAGCGGGAGGTAGGCGAAGACGAAGCGGCCGCCGTTGAGGACCTTGGTCTCCGGGTCGTCGACCACTTCCAGGACCCGCACCTGCGTGCCGCCGATGTCCACCGTGTCGCCCTTGCGCAGCCCGGTGCCCGCGCCGACGACCACACCGTCGTCGAGGTCGGCGGTGTCGACCGACCTGCCGGAGGCGGCGAAGGCCGACCGCAGCTGGGGCGAGAGCGAGGTGACGCGCAGGTCCGAGCCGAGGAGGGTGGTGGGCGTGCCGTCGAGCAGTACCGTGCCGCGGACCAGCGGCACCACGGCCTTCGCGTCGGGCACCTCGGCGCGCAGCCTGCCCACCAGCGCGGCGTCGACGCCGGTGTCGGCGATCGCCGCGACCTCCACCGTCGCGGCGCCGGAGAGGGCCGCGTTGAAGGCGCGGACGCTCGCGGCCATCGAGCCGTAGGCGCCGAGCACCGCGATCAGCAGCCCGGAGGCCACCACCACGACGATCATCGAGGTGACCACCCGCAGCCGATGGCTGGCCAGTTCGCGCAGGTTCAGCACTCGCACGCGGGTGAGTGCCGCCCCGAGCGCGCTCACGTCACCTTGCCGTCGCGGACGGTGATCACACGGTCGCTGAAGTCGGCGGCGTTGTCGGCGTGCGTCACCATCAGGACCAGCCGGTTCGGGTCGTCGTGCGCCACCTCGGCCAGCAGCGCCAGCACCTCGGCGCCGGTCTTGGAGTCCAGGTTTCCGGTGGGTTCGTCGGCCAGCAGGATGGTGGGGTCCATGATCAACGAGCGCGCGATGGCCACCCGCTGCATCTGCCCGCCGGACAGCTCGCCCGGACGGTGGTTGATCCGATCGCCCAGGCCCACCCGCTCCATCAATTCCACGGCGCGCGGTTTGGCCGCCGACAGCGACTGCGAATCGAGCAGCCGGGGCAGGGCGACGTTCTCCCACGCCGACAGCGTCGGGACCAGGTTGAAGAACTGGAAGATGAAACCGATCCGATGGCGCCGGAACTCCGAAGCGGCGTCGTCGTCGAGCGTGGACAGATCCACCCCGTCGACGACGATGGAACCCGAGGTGGGGGTGTCCAGCGCCCCGAGGATGTGCAGGAGGGTGGACTTACCGGCCCCGGACGGACCGATCACCGAGACGAACTGCCCGCCGTCCAGGCTGAGGCTGGCACCGTCGAGCGCACGCACCCGCTCGTCGCCCATCCGGTATTCGCGCACCAGATCGGTGGCTTCGACGAGCGCCACGGCGGCTAGTCGTTGTCGCCGCGGAGCCGCGCATGCAGGTCCGAGCGCCGCGCGGCCCGGTCGGCGTCGACCGCGGCGATCTGCTCGTTCACCTTCAGCCGGATGGTCTTGAAGGCCACCATGCCGATGGGCAACGCGATCAGCACGCCGAAGACCGCGGCCACCAGGAGCGGCACCTTCACGTCGAAGAGCAGACCGACCGCCCAGATCACGGCGGCGAACACGACCACCAGACCGAAGCGCACCAGGGTGTACAGCGCCACCCATCCGACCAGCGCACCGATGCTGGCCTTCGGGGTCGTCGAGGCCGCCCCGTCCGTCGATTGTGCCTGGTCATCTGTCATGGTCCCAGCCTACGTGTTCGGGCGGAGGAGGCCGAAACGGAACCCGATCAGTCGGACATTACCGACTCTTTACTGTTTCCTGACCATTCGAGCACCTGCCCCTTCGGGGTGTATTCCTGGAGATGTCCGAAAAGGTCGAGATTTGGAGGAACGATGACTCTCGCCGAACACCCGATCATCACGCCGAGCATGGCGCGCCAGCACACCCTCACCCCGGGTCAGGTGGCTGAGATGTTCAATGTGAACCCCAAGACCGTGGCACGCTGGGCCAGCACCGGGCTGCTCCCGTCGATCCGCACGCCGGGCGGCCACCGCCGCTTCCGGGAGGCCGACGTGGTGGAGCTGCTCAACCGCTGAGCCACGTCCCCGCCGATCAGCGACGGGTACGCTCGGGAGCATGCTCTACGTGTACGTGCTGATCGTCGTCGCCACAGTCGTGTTCATACTGTGGAAGATGTCGAAGGCCTCGCAGGGCCCCGCCGGAACATCGTCCCGACGAGAAGCCCCGCGAGGCCCGGACGACGACCCCGAGTTCCTACGGAAACTCTGACGGGTCGTCGTCTACTGCAAACAGTCGCCTGCTGCGAAGACCGGACTACTTGGAGTAGTCGTAGAAGCCGCGACCGGTCTTGCGACCGAGGTAGCCGGCGTCGACCATGCGGCGCAGCAGCACCGGCGGCGCGTAGTGCGCCTGGCCGAACTCGGCGTACAGCGACTCGGCGACCGCCAGGCAGATGTCCAGGCCGACGGTGTCGCTCAAGCGCAGCGGACCCATCGGGTGACCGCAACCGCTCACCATGCCCTCGTCGATGTCCTCGGCGCTGGCGAAGCCGCTCTCGTACATCCGGATGGCGTTGGTCAGGTACGGCACCAGCAGCGCGTTCACGATGAACCCGGACTGGTCCTTGGACTCGATGGTGCGCTTGCCCAGGCCGTCGCGCGCGAAGTCGGCCACCTTGGTCACCACGGCCGGATCCACCTTGAGGGTGGTCACGATCTCCACCAGCGCCATCACCGGCACCGGGTTGAAGAAGTGCATGCCGAGCACGCGCTCGGGGTGGCGCGTGGCGTTGGCCAGGCGGATCACCGGGATCGACGAGGTGTTGGTGGCCAGGATCGCGTCCTTGCTCACGATGTCGTCGAGCTTGGTGAAGTACTCCAGCTTCAGCGACTCGATCTCCGGCATCGCCTCGATGACCAGCTCGCAGTCGGCGAACGACTCCAGGTCGGTGGTCACGGTGATGCGCTCGAGGGTGGCGGCAGAGTCGGCCTCGGCGAGCTTGCCCGCCTTGACGGCGCGGGCCAGGCTCTTGGCGATCCGCTCACGGGCCGCGTCGACGGCCTCCGCACGTTCGAGCACACGCACCGACGAGCCCGCACGGGCGACGACCTCGGCGATACCGGCACCCATGGTGCCGCCGCCGATGACTCCGACGTTCTTCACACTTACTCCTCTTGATTGTTGACCGCGCGCGGGCGACTTACAGCCCGGCGTACGAATGCAGACCCGAGACCACCAGGTTGATGGCGAACAGGTTGAAGATCACCGACGCGGCGCCGGCGACGTTGATCCAGGCGGCGCCGATGCGCCAGCCCGCGGTGGCACGAGCGTGCAGGTAGGCGGCGTAGATCACCCAGGAGATGAAGCTGACGGTCTCCTTGGGGTCCCAGCCCCAGTACCGGCCCCACGCGGCCTCGGCCCAGATGGCGCCGAGGATGATGCCGATACCCAGCAGCGGGAAGCCGACGACGACGCACTTGTAGGCCAACCGGTCCAGGGACTCCTTGGACGGCAGGATCTCGGTGGCCGCGGGCCACCGGTCCTTGACCAGGAACAGCACGCTCAGCACGCCGGAGACCACCAGGAGGCCCGAGGCGATCGAGATCACCGAGACGTGAATGGCCAGCCAGTACGACTTGAGCGCGGGCACCACCGGGGCGGCGTCGGCGTACAGCGCGGTACCGCCGAAGAACATCATCACGAGCACCGGCAGCAGCACGAAGCTCATCATCGGGCGGTACTTGACGTTGCGCAGCGCCACCAGGCCGCCGACCACGGCGGCGGCACACGTCACCGAGATGAACTCGTACATGTTGCCCCACGGCATGCGCTCGGTGGCGACACCGCGCAGCACGATCGACGCGATGTGCGCGATCAGGCCGATGAAGACCACCGGGTAGGTGGCCGCGCTGAGCGTGGCCGACCGACTGCGTCGGGGCTTCTTCGGTCCGTCGTCGATACGGCCGGGGGTCCGGTCGCCCGCCGACGGCACCGCAGTGGTGGTCGCGGTGGTGCTGGAGCCACCGGCGCCGGCGTGGACCAGTTCCCGGTCCGGTGCCGCAGCCAACGCCTCACCGGCCGCGGTCCGGGTCTTGGCCGCCATGGCCAGCGAGACCAGGAACAGCACCATCGCCAGGAAGTAGACGATGAGCGCCACCATGTAGAACTCGTCGGACAGACGCCCGAGCGTCTCGTTGACGTAGACGCCCATATCTGTATCGGTGTTCACGTGATCGATTCCTCGATTTCTTCCTCGGTCGGACTACAGTCCGCCCGGTCGGAGACGTCCGCCTTCGACCAGGAGGGCCCGCGCTTGGTCGTCGAAGCCCTCCCCCCAGCCGGCCTGGTCCGTACGGGCCAGCCCGGCCACTTCAACTACAGTACGTCGTTGACCGTCGTCGGTCACCGTCGGAACCAGCCGAATCCAGATGCGACGACGCCGGACCAGCATCGACACCAGCAGGCCGGCGATCATCACGATGGCGGAGATCAGCACCGCGGTCTGGCCCGGGTCGTGCGAAACCTGCATGGACACCCAACGCTGGTAGCCGTCGTAGGTCACCACGGTGCCGTCCGGCAGCGTGGTGCTCTCGCCCTGCTTGAGGTTCACCGACGCCTTGCGCACCAGGCGCCCCTGATCGATCAGCGCGCGGTCGAGCTCGTAGACGCTCTGCGCGCGGCCGGTGTCGAGGCCGCCGTCGCCCTGGTACACCCGGATCGCCACCTGCGGATCGTTGACGATCGCCGACTGCGACAGCAGCAGCGTCGAGTGGAAGGCGGGGTCGGGGGCGAACAGGCCGTCGATGGCGAGCTGATTCTTGCGGCGATCGTCCTCGTCCGGGTACATCCCGGCCGGGGTGTCGAAGCGCATCGCGCCCTCGGACAGCATGGTCTGGGTGTCCTGCGGCAGGAACGGCGCGGTCTGGGTGCGCTTCTCCCCGTTGGGGAAGGTCACCGTGAAGGTGGGCGCGAAACCGTTGCCCAGCACGTACACGCGGTCGCCGGCCACCCGCAGCGGCTCGTTGACCCGGATGGTGCCCTGCGTCCAGGTGTCCTCCGGGGACTGCACGTCGGTGGTGTAGCGGACCTTCGAGGTGTACATGTCGGGCTGACCGCTGGGCAGGAACTTGGCCTCGAAGTCCTCCACGTTCACGCAGAACGGGTTCAGGGCCGTGCCGTCGACCAGGGCACCGCCGCGGAACGAGTCGTACACCGCGGTGGAGGTGTTGCACAGGGTCTGGTCTTCCCCGGCCACCAGGATGCGCGTGCCCTCGTAGCCGAGCAGCTTGCCTGCCGCGATGGTCACCAGCAGCGCCAGCAGCGCGAAGTGGAAGGTCAGGTTGCCGAACTCGCGCAGGTAGCCCTTCTCCGCGGACACCTCCACGGCGCCGTCCGGGTACGCCGTGCTCGCTGGCACCTCCCGCGTGGTCCGGCGCCAGCCGCGCAGGTTGGTGCTCACCCGCTCGGCCAGGTCGGCGGGCCTGCCGTCGACGGTCTCGGTGAGGTGCCGCGGCAGGCGCTTCAGGTTGCGCGGGGCGGGCACCGGCTTGGTGCGCAGCGCCTTGAAGTGCTCCCAGATGCGCGGGGTGAGGCAGCCCACCAGCGAGATGAACAGCAGCAGGTAGATGGCGGTGAACCAGCCCGAGCCGAACACGTCGAACAGACCCACCCGGTCCATCCACACCCCGAGGGTGCCGCGGTCGGCGATGTACTGCGCCGTCTTGCCCTCGTTGAGGTCGCGCTGCGGCAGCAGCGCGCCCGGGACGGCGGCCAGGGCCAGCAGGAACAGCAGCACCAGCGCGGTGCGCATGGCGGTGAGCTCGCGCCAGACCTTCTTCAGCGGCGTCCCCACGAAACGCTGCAGGGTCGACGGCCGGCCGGAGGTTGTCATATCGGTAGCTCCACATCAGAGATCATGGTGATCCGGATCCAGTCGACGATGTCGTTCCACCAGCCGAACAGCAGCAGCAGGCCCACGCCGATCATCAGAATGCCGCCCACCACTTGAATCACCCGCGCATTGCGCCGCAGGAAGCCGAGGCTGCGCACCGCCCACGCCGACGAGAACGCCAACAGCAGGAACGGCAGGCCCAGGCCGATGCAGTAGGCGATGACCAACGCGACCCCGCGCCAGGCGGTCATCCCCTCGGTGTTGGCCGCCACCACCAGCACCGCGCCCAGGGTGGCGCTGCTGCACGGGATCCAGCCGACGGCGAAAACGCCGCCGAGCAGCGGCGCGCCCACCCAGTGCGAGATCCGGATCGGGTTCATCCGCCGGTCCTGCATCTGGATGGTGCCGATGAAGATCAGGCCCATCAGGATGGTCACGACGCCGCCGACGCGTTGCAGCAGCAGCATCCGGGACTGGTCGTAGAAGGCGGTGGTGACGCCGAACAGCGCCGACGTGGCCAGCACGTACACCACGGTGAAACCGAGGACGAACAGGAGCGCGGCCCCCACCACCCGCAGCCGGCCCTTCTTGGGCGCCTCACCGGGGACGACGGCCGGTGCCTCGGCGCCCACCAGGCCCGCCAGGTACGACAGGTAGCCCGGCACCAGCGGCACGATGCACGGTGAGGCGAAGGAGATCAGGCCCACCAGCACGCACACGCCCAGCCCGAGCAACAGCGGCCCGGACGAGACGGTCTCGGCGAAGGTCTCGGCGACCCCCGCCACGTGCAGGACGGTCATGGGGCGTCGTCGCCCTCAGCGAGGACCCGCACGACCTCGTCGTAGATCTCCTGCTCGCTCACCGACTTGAGGTAGACGATCACCGGCCGCAACTGGCGGTCCAGGATCACGGTGGTCGGCACCGCGCCGACGGGCACGCCGAGCGCGGACAGGTTCTGCCCGCCGTAGTCGTAGATCGACGGGTACGTCAGGCCGCGGTCACGCGCGAAGTCCTGCGCCGACCCGCGGTTGTCGCGGAAGTCGATGCCCACCACCGCGGCGCCCCGGTCCTTGATCCGCTGGTACACCTTCTCCAGCTCGGGGGCCTCCTTGCGGCACGGCGGGCACCACGACGCCCACACGTTGACCACCACGACCTTGCCCTTGTACGAGTTCAGGTCCACCGTCCCGTCACCGAGCAGGTCGGGGCCGGACACGTGGCCGATCGGCTTGCGGTCGGCCACGTCGTAGCGGATCACGGTCTTGCCGTCGGGCGCGACGATCTGGTTGGGCCCGCCCTGCACCACGGCGTCGTCGCCGGTGGCACAGCCGGTCACCACCAGCAGCGCGACCACAGCGAGCACCACCGCGGACAGGGAACGAGGAAACCGCACCGCGCTCACGCTCCGGTGATGCGCGGATCAGAGGCGCCTGCCGGTTCGGAGTAGACGATGTCGACCAGTTCGTCGCCGTCGTACACCAGGCTGGTCAGCGAGGCGAGCGAGCACTGGCGGATGCGGGGATCGTGCCAGAGACGACGACCCTCCAGGAAGCGGCGCAGCGTGTACACGGGCAGCTGGTGGCTCACGCACACCACCTCGTGTCCGGCGCCGGTCTTGCGGGCCAGGTTGGCCGCCGACAGCATGCGGTGCGCGATCTGCAGGTACGGCTCGCCCCACGACGGGGTGAACGGATCGCGCAGCTTGCTCCAGTGCCGCGGCTTACTCAGGGCACCGTCGCCCACCGAGACGCGCAACCCCTCGAACTGGTTGTCGGCCTCGATCAGGTCGTCGTTGGTGATGATGTCCAGGCCGTGCGCGGCGGCGATCGGCGTGGCCGTCTCCTGGGCGCGCTGCAGCGGCGAGGCGAAGACCGCGGCGATGTCGTGATCGGCGAGCGCGTCGGCGACCACCTGCGCCTGGGCCCTGCCGTTGTCCCCCAGCCGGAAGCCGGGCAGGCGACCGTACAGGATCTGGTCGGGATTGTGCACCTCACCGTGGCGCATCATGTGGACGATCGTCTTCATCTCAGTCCTGTCCGGGGGCGACGGCGGCGGCGGCCGCGGCGGCGGCAGCCGGAAGGGCATCGGCGAGGCGCGTGAAATCGTCGTCGCTCAGTGCGGTGGAAACGAACCAGGCCTCGAAAGCGCTGGGCGGCGGATAGATCCCGCCGTCGAGCAGGGCGTGGAAGAACGGCGCGAAGCGCCAGGTGTCGGTGGCCTTGACGCCCGCGTAGTCGACGATCTGCTCGTCGCTGTCGGTGAAGAAGACGCTGAACAGGTTGCCCGCGGCCTGCACGCGATGCGGCACGCCCGCGGCGGTCAGCGCCTGCGTCAGCAGTTCCTGCACGCGCAGCGCGTTCGCGTCGAGCCGGGCGTAGACCTCGTCGGTGGCCAGCGAGAGGGTGGCCAGACCGGCGGCGACGGCCACCGGGTTCCCCGACAGGGTGCCCGCCTGGTACACCGGGCCCACCGGGGCCAGGTGATCCATCACGTCGGCGCGACCGCCGAAGGCCGCGGCGGGCAGACCGCCGCTCATCACCTTGCCGAAGGTGTACAGGTCGCCGGCCACGCCGTCGATCCCGTAGTAGCCCGAACCGCTCACGCGGAATCCGGTCATCACCTCGTCCATGATCAGCAGGGCGCCGTGCCGCCGGGTCAGGTCCCGGAGGCCGGCGTTGAAACCGTCGACGGGCGCGACGGCACCCATGTTGCCCGCGGCGGCCTCGGTGATCACCGCGGCGATCTCGCCGGGGTACGCCTCGAAGGTCGCGGCCACGGCGTCGAGGTCGTTGTACGGCAGCACCAGGGTGTCGTGCGCGGCGGCACCGGTGACGCCCGGCGAGGTGGGCAGCCCCAGGGTGGCGACGCCGGAGCCTGCGTCGGCCAGCAGGGCGTCGACGTGGCCGTGGTAGCAGCCGGAGAACTTGATGATCTTGCTGCGGCCGGTGAACCCGCGGGCCAACCGGACCGCCGACATGGTGGCCTCGGTGCCCGAGTTCACCAGGCGGACCCGCTGCACCGGCTCCACGCGCGCGGCGATGGCCTCGGCCAGCGCGATCTCGGCCTCCGTCGGCGCACCGAAGCTCAGCCCGTGCACGGCCGCCGACCGCACCGCGTCCACCACCTCCGGGTGGGCGTGACCGAGGATCATCGGACCCCAGGAGCACACCAGGTCGGTGTAGTGGTTGCCGTCTACGTCGATCAGCTGCGAGCCGGACGCCTCGGCGATGAACCGTGGGGTGCCGCCGACCGCGGAGAAGGCGCGGACCGGAGAGTTCACTCCTCCCGGGATGGACCGTGCGGCCCTGGCGAACAGTTCCGCGCTCACCTCGGTGGCTGCGGAGTCGACGGGAGAATGGACCATGACCTCCAGTGTTCCAAATGATCGCGCGAGCGCCCAATCGCCGCCGCCGACATTCAGGCCCCTCACAGGTTCACCGGAAAACCGGTGACCCAGGTCATTCCCCGCCCTCAGTCGAGGGCCGCCAGCACCGCATCGGCCATCGCGCGCTGGCCGAGTTCGGTGGGATGCAGCGAGCCGGGGCCGCTGCGCAGCGGCGCGATCCACCGCTGATCGTCCGCGGCGCAGGCGGTGTGTGCGGCCGACGGGCCCGCGACGTCGACGTAGGTGGCCCCGGTCGCGGCCGCCGCCTCGGCGACCACCGCGTTGAGCCGCCGCTGCAGACGGTGCAGGTAGGGCACGTCGCCGGCGGCGATCGGTACCTGCGCGAAGCAACCGTCGGTCGGCGGCAGCAGCCACGGGTAGCCGACGACCAGCACGCGCGCCGACGGCGCCCGCTCGACGATCGCGCGCAGTCCCCGGGTCAGCGCGGGTCGGGTGCGGGTGTCCAGTGCGGTCAGCAGGGTCTGCCCCTGCGCCCGCGCGCACGGCGCACCGGCGGGTTCGGCCCGGCCCAGCCGGGTGCACTCGCCCACCGCCGTCGCGAAGACGCCGGCGTCGTTGCCGCCCAGGGTGAGCGTCACCAGGTCGGTGTCGGCGTCGAGCGCCGCCAGCTGGGGGCCGACGCCCTCGTACTGGGCCGCGGTCAGGTCCTCGGTGGTGGCACCGGCGCACGAGACGTCGGTGAGTTCGGTGCCGCGGCCGCGCGAGACGAGCCGACCGTAGTTGCCGTCGGCGCGCTGGCACAGGAACGACGAGTCGGCCACCAGCGGCCGCAGTCCGGTCCCGGCGGCGAAGCTGTCGCCCAGGTGCGCCTGTCGGGTCACCGGGGCCGTCTGGCCCGCCGGGTCCGCCTGGTCGACGTCGCCCGCGCAGCCGGTGAGCGCCAGCAGCACCGCCACCGCCCCCGCGAAGACGCGCCTCACGCGTCCTTCTCGGTCGCCCGCTTCTGCGTGGGCGCCAGTCCCAGCTGAACGGCCAGGTGCGCCTGGGTGAGTTCGGTGCGGAAGACGTCGACGTCGCGCGCCCACGCCTGCGCCAGCTTGCCGTTGGTCAGCTTCACGCCGACGCCCTTGCGGCGCCGCGGCACCGCGGGCAGTTCGCCGAGCGCGCGGGCACTCTCCCACTTCTTGTGCTCGGCCGATCGGTTCGCCGGATACACCTCGGCGATCTCGTCCAGGCCGATGGTCTGCGCGCCCTGGCGCAGGGTGGTCTCGGTGAGCCGCACCGAGACGTGCTGCCGCGCGGCCGCGACCTGCAGGAGCGCGAAGCCCACCAGGACCACGCCGAAGATGGTCAGCACCGGCCAGTGGATGCGTCCGCCACCGACGATCTCCAGGATCAGAACGGCCGCGATCATCACCGGCCCGATGGCCACCACCCACCAGCTGCCGCCGGCCTCGTAGAACAGTTCTTCGCCCTCGGGTGCGTCGGCGTCGGCCTCGGTCTGCGGCTCGTCGGTCACTGCGGGTCCGTGTGCTTCCCGGTGAACCAGGCGTTCGCGACGGGGCGGTAGGCCAGGATGGTGGCACCCAGACCCACCACCGAGGCCGCGAACACGGCCGCGAGCAGGCCCGACTGGAAGCCGATGGTGAGCACCAGCAGCATCACGGCCACCACGCTGGTGAGCGCGGCGAGCGAGCCGCGCCACTGGGCGCCGCTGCAGGCCTTGCGGGACAGGGAGATGTAGGTCAGACCGAGGAGCATAACCAGGATCTCGATCGCGATCCGATCCAGGTGCCAGCCGGCGTCGAAGAGCGACGCGATCAACAGGTAGGCGCCGAGCGCCAGCAGCAGCGCGCCCGAGCCGAGCCACAGTCGGAACGCCCACCGCACCTGCGGCGGCCGGGTGGACGGATCGGGTTGATAGGTCACCGTCTGGTCGGTCATCTGTTGTCCCCTTGTGGTTGCGGACCGGATCCCTTCCGACGGTACGCCGCGCTCTGGTCCATGAACTTCTTCGTGTCCGGATGCAGCAGCGCCGCCGCCGCGCCCATCGCCGCGACCCCGCCGATGATCCGCGGGACCATCGCCCAGGTCGGCAGCTGGGCGGCCGCGTCACCGGCGGAGAAGCCGAAGAGCAGGCCCAGCACGTCGAACACCAGCATCACCGCGACCACCGCGGCGATCCACGCCAGCACGAACCGAGCCCACCCGATGCCGCGCCACACCAGCCAGCCCAGCCCCGAGGTGAGCACCAGCGCCACCACGGCGGCGATCACCAGCGAGAGGATGGCCACGATGGTGGCGATCTGCTCCACGTCCTGCGGGCCGTTCGGTTCCTCGGCCATCTTGCGCGCGTAGGTCAGCGCCTCGCCCCGCATCACCGAATAGGTGCCGATCAGCGCGATCAGTTCGAAGACGAGCGCACCCAGCGTCAACTGCAGGGCGGTGCGCACGGTGTCGGGCACGGCGGGCCGCGTCATCAGCGACTCCGCTGCTGCAGTCGCTCGGCGATCTCGACGGCGGCGTAGGTCAGCACGATCGACGCCCCGGCCCGCACGATCGACAGCACGGCCTCGTCGAGGGCGGCCTCCCGATCGATCCAGCCGCGTTCGGCGGCCGCGCAGATCATCGAGTATTCGCCGCTGATCTGGTAGGCCGCGACCGGACGATCGGACCGATCGGCCACCTCGCGCACGATGTCCAGGTAGCTCATGGCCGGTTTCACCATCACCATGTCCGCGCCCTCGTCGAGGTCGGCGAGCAGCTCGCGGACCGCCTCGGTGCGGTTGGCCGGATCCTGCTGGTAGGTGCGGCGGTCCCCGTCCAACGACGACCCGACCGCCTCGCGGAACGGACCGTAGAAGGCGGAGGCGTACTTGGCCGTGTAGGCCAGGATCCCGACGTCGGTGAAACCCTCGCCGTCGAGCGCGTCACGGATGGCGGCCACCTGGCCGTCCATCATGCCGCTGGGCGCGACCACGTGGGCGCCGGCGCGCGCCTGCGCCAGGGCCAGGGCCCGGTAGTGCTCGAGGGTGGCGTCGTTGTCCACCCGGCCGGCCGCGTCGAGCACGCCGCAGTGACCGTGATCGGTGAACTCGTCGAGGCACGTGTCGGCCATCAGCACCGTGGTGTCGCCGAGTTCGGCGGCCAGCCTGGTCAGCGCCCGGTTGAGGATGCCGTCCGGCGCCTGCCCGCACGATCCGGTCGCGTCCTTGTCCTCGGGACGGGGCACGCCGAACAGCATCAGGCCGCCCACACCGGCGTCGACGGCCGCGCGGGCCGCCTCCGACAGCGAGTCCAGGGTGTGGTTCACCACGCCCGGCATCGACGAGATCGGCCGGGGCGCGTCGAGGCCGTCGGCGACGAACATCGGCAGCACCAGCTGCTTCGGCGAGAGTCGGGTCTGGGCGACGAGGGACCGCATCGCCTCCGTGGTCCGGAGTCGACGGGGGCGGTGCAGGCTCATGTCGCTCATCTTACGAGCGCGAGCGCCGCGACTTCTTCCGAGGCGGCGGCAGGGTGCCTTCGGCGCGCAGCTCGGCGGCGTGCACGGCGAGGGCGTCGACCAGCGCGGTGATGGAGGCGTCCTCGGGGCGCACGTCCACGCGCAGCCCGAACTCGATCGCCGTCTCGGCGGTCTTGGGACCGATGCACGCGACGATGGTGCGGGCGTGCGGCTTACCGGCGATGCCGACCAGGTTGCGCACGGTGGAGCTGGAGGTGAAGCAGACCGCGTCGAAGCCGCCGGTCTTGATCATCTCGCGGGTGGCCGCGGGCGGCGGCGCGGCGCGCACGGTGCGGTAGGCGGTCACGTCGTCGATCTCCCAGCCGCGTTCGCGCAGACCCTCGGAGAGCGTCTCGGTGGCGATGTCGGCGCGGGGCAGCAGAATGCGGTCCACCGGGTCGAAGATCTCGTCGTACGGCGGGAAGTCGGCGAGCAGACCCAGCGACGACTGTTCGCCGGTGGGCACCAGCTCCGGCTCCACGCCGAAGGCGCGGACGGCGTTCGCGGTGCCCTCGCCGACGCAGGCGATCTTGACGCCGGAGAAGGCGCGGGCATCCAGGCCGAACTCGGCGAACTTCTCCCACACGGCACGCACCGCGTTGGTGGAGGTGAACACCAGCCACTGGTAGCGGCCGTCGACCAGACCCTTGACCGCCCGTTCCATCTGGGCGGGGCTGCGCGGCGGCTCGACGGCGATGGTCGGCACCTCCTGCGGGATGGCGCCGTGCGAGACCAGTCGGTCGCTCATCTCGGCGGCCTGATCCTTGGTGCGCGGCACCAGCACGGTCCAGCCGTACAGCGCCCGCGACTCCCACCAGGAGAACTTGGCGCGCGAGCCGACCAGCTTGCCGACGGTCAGGATCAGCGCGCCGGTCATGGCGGCGGCGTGATCGGTGAGCGCGGCCAGCGTGGTGTCGATGGTGCGCTGCTGGCAGGTGGTGCCGTTGACGGTGATCGCGACGGGCGTCTGCGGGGCCAGGCCGTGCTCGGTGAGCGCGCTGGCGACCTCGCCGAGGTGACCGTCGGTGGCGTGCAGGACCAGGGGGCCGGGCGCGGCGGCCAGGGCCGCCCAGTCCACCTCGCCGCGAACGTCGGCGACAGTGTGGCCGGAGCCCAGGGGCAGACCGGCGAAGCCGGGGACGGCCGCGGCGTGCGGCAGCCCGGGCAGCACCTCGAAGACGACGGTGGTGCGGGCCACGGCGGTGATCTCGGCGAGCACCGCGTCGGTGGTCATCGGGTCACCGGCCACCACGCGCACCACGTCGGTGCCGGTGCGGGCCTGAGTGACCAGGGTCTTGGCGACCTGGGCGGGATCGCCGAGGGCGGGGCGGACCACGGCTTCGGCCTCGTCGACCGGCTCGGGGGCGGGCGCCGCCTCGGCCGCCTTGCGGCCGCTGCGGGCCGGCGGGACCTCGACGGTGGCGTGCGCCGAGCCGATCAGGTCGACGACGGCCGGGGCCACGTCGGGGTCGACATAGGCGACCGTCGCCGCGGCCAGCACTTCAAGGGCACGTACGGTCAGCAGATCCGGATTTCCGGGACCCGACCCGACGAACAGAATTCGGCCCGGACTAGCATTCTTGGTACGGCTCATGCGTTCGCACTCTCCTGCCCGCGAAGGGCTGCAGTTCGTTCTCTGCGGGAGCCGTCAGTCGGCGTCGCGGTTACGACTCCGGATCGACGAGTGCGGCGGCACCGAGCTCCAGCAGTTCGGCGGCGAGATCCTTGCCCAGTTCAGCGGCCCTCTCCACCGGACCCACCCGCGAGGCACGGATCACTTCCGATCCGTCCTCGGCCGCCACCGCCGCACGCAGCGACAGTTCGGCGAAGATGTGTCCGTCCTCGTTGATCGATTCGACCACCTCGGCAATGGCTCCGACCGGTGCGGTACACCCGGCCTCGAGGGTCGCGAGTACTGCGCGTTCGGCGTCCACCGCCGCACGGGTGGACGGGTCGTCCAACTCGGCGAGGATTCTCACCAGTTCGGCATCGTCGGCACGGCATTCGACGGCGAGAGCCCCCTGCGCCGGCGCTGGCAACATGACCACAGGGTCGATTGCTTCGGTGACCGCGTCGGTACGACCGATGCGAACCAGTCCGGCTCGGGCGACGACCACCGCGTCCAGTTCCCCGTTCGCGACTTTGCCCAACCGAGAATCAAGGTTGCCCCGTAGGGGGCGAATTTCCAAACCGAGACCCAGTGCTCTAAGCTGTGCGGCCCGGCGCGGCGACGAGGTTCCCACCAGGGACCCCGGCGGCAGCTGCCCCAGCACCAGCCCATCCCGGCTGACCAGCGCATCTCGCGGATCCACGCGGGTGGGCACGGCGGCCATCGCGAGGTCCGGCTCGGGCTTGGTCGGCAGGTCCTTGTAGGAGTGGATCGCGACGTCGCATTCGTTGTCGCGGAGCGCGATTCTAATCGCGGTGGTGAAGACGCCGACGCCGATCTGCGCGACCGGGGCCGTCGACGTGTCGCCGTCGGTGCTGATGATCACCAGTTCCGCGGGGTGTCCGGCGGCCGTCAGCCGGTCGGCGATGCCCTGCGCCTGAGTGGTGGCGAGCAGCGAACCGCGGGTACCGATACGGAGGGGGGCGACAGACACGAAGGTCCTCTCTGAGCGAAGGAGGCCCGGGACCTAACGGGGACCGGGGTCCGGGGCCGCCACCTGTTCGGCGGTACCCGGCTTGAGTTCGAACAGTTCACGCAGCGCCTCGGCGTAGTGCGTGCCACTGCCCGACGAGGCCAGTTGCTTCACCCGCACCGTCGGCGCGTGCAGCAGCTTGTCGGCCACCCGGCGCACCGTCTTGGCCACCTCGTCGCGCTGCGCGGGGTCCAGGTCGGGCAGGCGGCTCTGCAGGCGCAGGATCTCGGCGTCGACCAGGTCGGCGGCGCGCTGGCGCAGCGCGGCGACGGTCGGGGTCACCTCGGCCTGGCGCTGGGCGGACAGGTAACCGGCGAGCTCGCCGGCCACGATGGCCGAGGCCGCGGCGGTGTCGTCGGCGGCCGCCCGGGCGCCGCTGTCCCCGCGCAGGCTCTCGATGTCGATGACGTGCGCGCCGGGCAGGCGGGCCGCGGCCGGATCCACGTTGCGGGGCAGACCGAGGTCGCAGATCATCAGCGGAACCATCGACGCGCGCCGCAGCAGGGCCTGGTGCACGTCGCCCACCTGCAGCACCGGGGTCACCGAGCCGGTCGCGGTCACCACGATGTCGGCGTCGGCCATCACCTGCGCCACGTCGTCGATCCTGGCGCCGCGCGCGGCGATGCCGTAGCGCTCGGTGACGCGGGCGGCCAGTTCGTTGGCGCGTTCGGCGGTGCGGTTGACCACGAACATCTCGGTGATGCCCATCCGGGCGAGTTCGCTGGTGGCCAGCGAACCCATCGCCCCGGCGCCGATCACCACGGCCCGGCGCATCGGGGGCTGACCGGTGCCGCGCACGGCGTCGGCGCGCGCCACGGCCACCGACACCACGGAGGCGCCGGCGCGGTCGATGCCGGTCTCGGTGTGCACGCGCTTGCCCACGCGCAGCGCCTGCTGGGCCAGCTCGTGCAGGGTGCGTCCGGCGGTCTTGGTCTCGTCGGCCACCGTGTAGGCCGTACGGATCTGGCCGAGGATCTGCTGCTCGCCGACGACCATCGAGTCCAGTCCGGCGGCGACGGTGAACAGATGCTCCACCGCGGCCTCGGAGTAGTGCACGTAGGCGTGGTCGGTCATCTCGCCGTAGCTCATGCCCGAGTGCTCGCCGAGCACCTGACCCACGACCTCCAGCGCCGGGTGGAAGGCGTCGACGACGGCGTACAGCTCGATGCGGTTACAGGTGGAGACCAGCATCGCTTCGCTGATCGCGTGCGACTGCAACATCGACTCGACCAGCTTGGGCCGATCGTGTTCGGACACGGCAAGTCGTTCGAGGACCGGTACTGGAGCGCTCCGATGGGAGACCCCGAACAACAAAAGACTCACCCGATCAGGGTAGTTCACTTCCCCGCGCGATCTCCATCGCCCCGGCCAGGTCGGCCCGCAGGCGCGGCTCGTCGACCTCCCAGTAACCGTGCTCCACACCGTCGAGCAGGATCACCGGCACGCGGTCGCCGTACTCGGCGCGCGGCAGCGTATCGCCGGCGGCGGCCAGCTCATCGACGTCCGACACCTGCGGCGTCAGGCCGTAATCGGCCAGGATCGCCTCCAGCTGCGTGCGCGCGGCCGCACACATGTGGCAGCCCGCCCTGGTCATCAACGTCACAACCGGAACCGATTTCTGCTCTGCACTCACGAACGGCGAGTCTAGTCCGATCACGCTAGGCTGAAGCCGCGCGATCCCGCCCGCTTCACCCGATACCCAGGAGGTAGCCCGTGAGCCGCAATTCTCCCGACCGCGACGACGACGCGACGCTCGACGCCCAGGTGCGCGACGAGTCGCTCGAGGACGCTGTGATCGAGGACGAAGCGCTCGAAGACGGGATGCTCGCCGAAGACGCGCCCGGCGACGAGGCGCTGCTCGCCCACCTGCACGAGAGTCGGGAACTGGCGGCCGAGCAGTTCG
Organism: Gordonia phosphorivorans; assembly: GCF_042432625.1. Lineage (NCBI taxonomy): Bacteria > Bacillati > Actinomycetota > Actinomycetes > Mycobacteriales > Gordoniaceae > Gordonia > Gordonia phosphorivorans. The sequence continues at coordinate 65,205 of NZ_JBHLWV010000028.1, forward strand.
ACGCCGGCCCGGACGACGACGAGCACGAGGACGCCGAGCTGAGCGAGGCCGACGCCGCCGCGCTGCGCGAGGAGGAGGAACGCCGCCGGGTGGCCGCATGGCTGGCCGACCGCGCCGGCCGGTTCCGGCAGAGCGCGAGCGAGCTGCGGCAGGTGCTGGCCGGTGAGGCCTCGGCCACGGCCGCCATCGAATCGCTGCGCAAGCGCACGCCGTCGGCCACCGACTCGGAGACCCCCGAGGTGACCGACCTGACCGCGGCCGCCTTCTTCGACGTGGACAACACCCTGGTGCACGGGGCGTCCATCGTGCTCTTCGCCCGCGGCCTGGCGGCCCGAAAGTACTTCTCCTACAACGACATCATGCGGTTCGCCTGGCAGCAGGCCAAGTTCCAGCTGACCGGCCGGGAGAACCTGGACGACGTCGCGCAGGGCCGCGACACCGCCCTCAGCTTCATCGCCGGGCGCTCCACCGAGGAACTGATCTCGCTCGGCGAGGAGATCTACGACGAGTACATCGCCGACCGGATCTGGCCGGGTACGCAGGCGCTGGCCCAGCGCCACCTCGCGGCCGGCCAGCAGGTGTGGCTGGTCACCGCGACCCCCGTCGAACTGGCGCAGACCATCGCCAAGCGGTTGGGCCTGACCGGCGCGCTGGGCACCGTCGCCGAGAGCGAGGACGGCGTGTTCACCGGCCGCCTGGTGGGCGACATCCTGCACGGGCCGGGCAAGGCGCACGCCATCCGCTCCCTGGCCGTCCGCGAAGGCCTGAACCTCAAGCGGTGCACCGCCTACTCCGACTCCTACAACGACGTGCCGATGCTGTCGCTGGTGGGCACCGCGGTGGCCATCAACCCCGACTCGGATCTGCGCGACGTGGCCAAGGTGCGCGGCTGGGAGTCCTACGACTTCCGGACCGCACGCAAGGCCGCCAAGTACGGCGTCGGCACCACCGCGGTGGTGGGCGCCGCGGCCGGCTCGGCGGTGGTCGCCAGCAAGCTGCTGCACGACCGCTCCAAGCGCGCTCAGCCGAAGTAGACGCTGGCGCGACGGCTCAGCATTCGGAACAGCGTCTGCTGGATCTCCTCGCGCACGTGGTCGGTGAGATCGAAGACCACCATCGGGTCGTCGGCCGAGGCCGGATCGTAGGTGGAGGTGTCGATGGGCCGGCCGAAGTGGATGTGCCACTTGGACGGCAACGGGATCACACCCAGCGGGCCCAGCCACGGGAACAGCGGCGTGATCGGGAAGTACGGCAGTCCGAGCGCCCGCGCCAGCGGCTTCAGGTCCGCCACCATCGGATAGATCTCCTCGGAGCCGACGATGGAGACCGGGATGATCGGGGCCTGCGTGCGGATCGCGGTGGTCACGAAGCCGCCGCGACCGAAGCGCTGCAGCTTGTAGCGGTCCTTGTACATCTTGCCGATGCCCTTGAAGCCCTCCGGCCACACCGCGGTGAGCTCACCCTGGCGCAGCAGCGCCTCGGCGTCCTCGTGGCAGGCCAGGGTGGCGCCGATGCGGCGCGCGAACTCGCTGACCACCGGGGTCTCGAAGGCCATGTCCGCGGCCAGCGGCCGCAGGTAACGACCGCCCGGATGGTTGTCGCGCACCGCGAGCGAGCAGATCACCGCGTCGATCGGGACGGTGCCGGCGTGATTGGCCACCAGCAGCGCGGCGCCCTCGGCCGGCAGGTTCTCGATGCCGGTCACTTCCACGCGGAACCACTTCTGGTACAGCTGCCGGACGGCCGGGAACCAGACCGATTCGGTGAAGTGCGGATCGAAGCCGAAGTCGTCGACGGCGTAGTCGCCGGTCATCCGTTCCCGGATGAAGCCGGAGGTGGCGATCAGCGAGTCCGCGACCGCCGTCCGCAGGCCGCCGAGGCTGAACAGCGGCGACTGCCGCACCGGATCGATCGCGGTGTGCGGCTCGTCGGGCAGCACGATGTCGGTGTTGATCGGCACGATCTCGGCGCCGTCGGTTCCGAAACCGTCGGTGTTGGGGTGGCCCAGGCGTGCTGACGGCGCCCGCTGGTCGGAGGTGTACAGCGAAATCACTTTGGCGGTGCGCGCATCGCCGCGCTTGTCCATCGGTGTCACAGGTGAACCCACCCCCTTCTCACATCGGTTGATCGTCGTCGCAGAGCTAGCGCCATGGTAGTCGCGGGCCTCACTGGATCGCTGTGGCGGCGGACACGGCCCGCTGCTCCAGTGCCCGCCACGACTCCGACCCGACGACCGGCGAGGTGCTGCCGCGGGCGATGAAGTCGTCGAGCGTCTCGCGCGTGGTGTAGCGGGGCTCGAAACCCAGCTCGGTGCGCATGCGCGTGGTGTCGAGCACCCGGCCGAACGAGAGGTATCCCTCCTGCTCGGACCGGAACGCGGGCAGGCGGCCGTCACGCAGCACGCCGATCAGCGGCGCGAGCAGTTGCGAGGGCACCGGCAGCTGCACGTGCCCGGCGCGGTGCACGGCCTGGGCCAGGGTCACCACGCCGTCGCCGGCCAGGTTGAAGGTGCCCGCACGACCGCGGGTGGTTGCCCATTCGAGGGCGCCGAGGGCGTCCTCCTCGTGCAGGAACTGCAGTCGTGCCTGATGGCCGAAGACCACCGGCACCATCGGCATGGACAGGTAGCTGCTCATGCGGGTGGAGATGCGCGGACCGAGGATCGCCTGCGGACGCAGGATGGTCACGTCGATGTCCTGCCGTCGGCGCGCCAGCCCGCGGGCGTAGCTCTCCACGTCGAGCATGTCGCGCCCGTAGCCGCGGCGGGGCTCCCGGCGCGCCGGGGTGCCCTCGGTGAAGTACGCCGGGTCGGCCGAGCTGGCGCCGTAGATCATCGCCGAGGACCGCAGGATCACCCGCTTCACGCTGGGCGTGCGCTGGCAGGCCGCGTACACCTGCATCGAGCCCACCACGTTGAGTTCCTTGATGGCCGCCGAGTGGCCGGCCGAATCCATGATCGACGGCGCGGCGTGCACCACGGTGTCCACCTCGTAGCTGGCCAGCGCGCGGGCGATGGCCGGGCGGCGAATGTCCAGGCGCAGGAAGTCCGCGCGCCCCATCCGGCGCATCAGCGTCTTGCTGGGCACTCGCGAGTCGACGGCCACGATCCGCTCGACGTCGGGGTTCTCCGCGAGCCGCGCCACCAGGTAGCCGCCGAGGAATGTCGATGCGCCGGTGACCAGCACCGAACGGGGCGCATTCGCCGCGGGCACGTCTGTCATGAGTACCAGGCTAACGAACGACGAAACCCGCTCACGAATGAGCGGGTTTCGATCATGTTGCTTCTCGACTCACTTGCCGAGTTTACGACGCTGCACACGTGTGCGACGAAGCAACTTGCGGTGCTTCTTCTTCGACATGCGCTTGCGGCGCTTCTTGATCACTGAACCCATGGGGCTCTCCTCACGATCTTGCTGATGGTCCGTAGGCCGCGGTCGACCAGGGGACGATGGCGGCACTCCAGTCCCGCTCAGCGCGACCGGGACCCGAGGTTTCATTCTACCGATTCGATGAACCGGAGACGAAATCGGGGCGCTCGAATGCCTATCCTGCGTCGAAGTACGAGGTCTCCAGGTAGTCGTGCACGGCCTTCGCGTGCACACGGAACGACCGTCCGACGCGCACTGCGGGCAGTTCGCCGCTGTGCACCAGGCGGTACACGGTCATCTTCGAGACGCGCATCAGCGCGGCCACCTCGGCAACGGTCAGAAACTGAGTTCCCGCACCGGGCTCATCTACTGCAGCCATGAATATCTAAACCTCCGGTGCACGCATCGTGGCCACCGGCTTCCCCTCCGGCGGACATAGACACGTACGTGCTGCTAGGAGCTTAACGTGGCAGATGTGAATTGTGCGACGTGAGTGGCCAATTTTACGTCGTATTACGACGGTGTGATTCCCGAAAACCGGACGTATCCGCAGGTAGGCGGCTCAGCTCTCGTCGTCGGCGAATTCCGCGGCCACCGCACCGCCCGCGCGCGAACCCTCAACGTCGGCTCGACGTGCGGACATCTTGCTGGTCTCGGCGGCGGCCCGGGCGGCCTCGCTCGCCGCGTGCCGCAGCCCGAAACGCTCGAACTCGCGCAGCGCGGCGGCCGTGGTGCCGCCGGGCGAGGTGACCGCGGCCCGCAGGTCCACCGGCGAGACCCCGGATTCGGCCAGCAGTTCACCGGCCCCCTTCAGGGTCTGTCCGGCCAGCTCCAGCGCCTGGGGGCGGGTCAGGCCCAGCCCGACGCCGGCGTCGACGAGCGCCTCGACCATCAGGAAGAAGTAGGCCGGTCCGGAACCGGAGATCGCGGTGACCGCGTCCATCTGCTTCTCCGGGACCACCATCACCTTGCCGACGGCCTCCATCAGCCGCACCGCCACCGCCACCTGCTCGGGGTCGGCGTGACGGCCGGCGCACACCGCGCTCATGCCCTCGTTGACCAGCATCGGGGTGTTGGGCATCACGCGGATCACCGGGGCGCCGGCGGGCAGGGCGCTCTCGTACCGCGCCGTCGGGATCCCGGCCACCAGCGACACCGTGATGCGCTCGGCCTCCCCGTCGTCCTCGGCCCGCGCCAGTTCCCGCAGCACCGAATCGACGGCGTCCGGCTTCACCGCGAGGAAGACCACCTGGGCGCTCTCGGCGGCATCCCGGACGTCCTCGGTGACCCGCACGCCGTAGTCCTGCGCCAGTTCCGCCGACCGCGCGGCCAGCTTCTCCACCACGACGAGGTCCCGGGTGGGCTTGCCCGCCTTGATCAGGCCGGCCAGCAGGGCCTCGCCGATCTTGCCGCCGCCGATGATCGCTACTCGCTCAGTCATGTCGCCTCTTCGTCTCTTCGCTCGGGTCCGCGGTCAGCGCGCGCTCGGGATGAGCGCCAACTGCCGCGACTGCGCCACCAGGGCGCCGGTCTCGTCCACCACCGTATGGTCCTCGGAAAACATGCCCCGACCGACCTCGGTGGTGGTGGCGGCGAACCGCAGCCACCCGGTGCCGTCCGGACCGCTGTGCGGCACGCGACGCAGGTAGGTGGTCAGCTGCACGGTGGGCGCCCAGCCGAACAGGCCGAGGTTCATCACCACCGGCGGGGACACGTCGCACACCAGCACCGGGAAGTCCACCGTCATCGTCGACGGCTGCGCGGCGCGGTCCTTGGGCCGGGTCCAGCCGCGGATCTGCGGCGCGCCCTGCTCGCCGCGCAGCACCGGGAACCAGTGCGGGTCCAGCACCAGATCCATCGCCGGCGCCAGATGCATCACCTCGCCCAGCGGCGAGTCGTCGATCGCCACCCCGTCAGGGGTGGGCGCCGGGGGCAGGTCCTCGAGGACGGTGTCGCCGCTGTGGTACGGGTCCCCGTCGTCGGGCTGCCCGAGGGTCACGCTGGAATCGACCATCACCCGATCGCCCTGGCGCACCTGCACCTGGGCCAGCGAGACGGTGCGACCCCGCTTGGCCAGGCGGACGGCGAGTTCCACCTCGGCCGGGTCGGGCGCGGCCAGGAAGTCGCTGGCCACCGCGATGGCCGAGGTCCCGGCCGGCGGCGCCTGATCGCTCAGGCGGTACAGGGCGTCGCGGGCGGCGGCAGCCGACATCATCTGCAGGGTGCCGCCGTGCACCTTGGGGCCGATGGTGAACACCGACGAGACGGCGCCGCGGTAGACCACGAAGTCGCTGCCCTCGTCGGTCACTTCGAAATCGAGCAGGTCACCGAGTTCGGTCGACATCGTGGTCCTGTCCCCCGTTGCGGGATAGATGAGTCTGGGCGAATTCCAGCGCCCGGGTCAGCATGGCGCTGCGCTCGGCCTTGCTCTTGGCCGAACCGGTGTGCACCTCCAGCACCACCGAACCGTCGAAGTCGCTGTCGGCGAGCTGTCGGCACACCTGCACGCACGGCTGGTTGCCGTCGCCGGGAATCAGATGCTCGTCGGTGGCCGCACCGGTGCCGTCGGTCAGGTGCAGGTGGGCCAGCCCGGCTCCCATGCGTTCGGACAGCGCCAGCGCGTCCACCCCGGCGGTCGCCGCGTGCGAGAGGTCGAGCGTGTAGTGGTCGTAGCCGTGGTCGGTGGGGTCGATCGACTTGCCGAACGCCGAGGCGTGCAGACCGGGGGCGCCGCCGCGTTCGGCCATCCGGGTGGCCGAGCGGGCACCCGCCCCGAACAGTCGGTCGGCGCGCATCGGGAACATGTTCTCCACCGCCACCCGCACGTCTGTCTCGGCTTCGAGGCGACGGACCAGCTTGTCGAAGCCGCGCACGTACTCGCGCTGCCAGCGGAACGGCGGGTGGACCACCACGGTGTCGGCGCCGAGGTCCTCGGCGGCCTGCACCGAGCGCACCAGTTTGGCCGACGGGTCGCGGCCCCACACGCGCTGGGAGATCAGCAGGCACGGGGCGTGCACCGACAGCACCGGCACCTGGTACTGCTGCGACAGGTGCGCCACGTGCGCCACGTCTTGGCTCACCGGGTCCGACCACACCATCAATTCGACGCCGTCGTAGCCGATCTCGGCCGCGTAGGCGAAGGCCGCCTCGGTGTTCTGCGGATACACCGACGCCGTCGACAGACCGATCGGGATCTCCGGACGCAAACCAGTGGGGCGCAACGCTAGACCAGCATCACCAGCGGGCCGATCGTCACGATCAGCCCCACCGCCAGTGCCAGCAGGGTGGTGGGCAGGTCCCGCTTGCGCAGCACGTACGCGAACGTGACGATCGCGAAGATCACCAGCACGGCCAGCAGCAGCGCGAAGTAGACGTACTGTTGCCAGAGCACGGTGAAGCCCCAGAACAGGCCGCCGCCGATCAGCACGCCCAGCACCACTTCCCCGGCCAGCCCGAGCCAGCCCCACGCGGCCGAGCGCGGCGCGGCATCGGCCTCGGCGGTGTCGGTCTCGGCGGGGTCGGTCGCGACCTCGGCGGCCTCGGTGGTCGGCGCCTCGGCGACGGTCTCGGCCGGCGCGTCGGCTGCGGTCTCGGTCTCGGTCACAGCGGTCGGTGCGGTCACGGTGGGGTCGACGTCGGCGGCCGGTGCGATCACCAGGGCGGCGTTGGCGCCGGTCGGCAGGTCCTCGCCGATCAGGTCGTCGCGCTCCACCGCACGCAGGGAACCGGTGTCGGGGTCGTCGGTGACCACCGGAATGATCCCGGTGACCACGTTGGCCGACTCGGCCGGAGCGTGGGCGGGCATGCCGGAGGCGCCGACCACCCGGGCGGCGGGCTTGTCCGCGGCTGGCGGGGTGTAGGCGGGCATGCCGGAAGCGGTGGTGGCGGAAGCGCCTGCCGCGGGGGCGGGTTTGTCCCGTGCGGGCCCGGACGTCGCCCGCCCGGTCGCGGCACGGCGCACCGACAGCGGATCGGCTCGCGGAAAGGCACCTTCGTCAGCGGTTCGGGCGATCAGTTCTTCGACGGTGATCGGACGCGAATCCGGATCCGGCTCGGTTGCCATCGGCGGCTGACTCCATCCTGGTCGTGGTTGGGCCCAATCCTATTGGGCGATGGTCATCGGTCCGGCGGGCTCGCTGTCGAGACGGCGCAAAATGACGCCTTCCCGCAGAGCCCACGGACAGATTTCCAGTCTATCTACACCGAGCGCGCGCATCGTCGCCTCGGCGACCAGGGCGCCGGCCACCACCTGTGGGGCGCGGTCAGCGCTGACGCCTTCCAGTTCGGCCCGGTCGGCGGTGGTCATCCGCGAGATGAAGGCGATCAACTGCCGGATGCCGTCCTGGGTCACGGTGCGCTGGATGTGCGGGCCGGCGCTCGACGGCGCGGCGCCGGTCAGCCGCGCGAGCATGCGGAAGGTCTTGGACGAGCCGACGGCCAGGTGCGGTTTACCGGGCGCCTTGAGGTCCTTGGCCGGACCGCGCAGTTCGGCGTCGAGCCAGTCCCGCAGCACCGCGATGCGCCGGCGGTCCGGCGGATCGTCCTGGATCCATTCGCGGGTCAGGCGGCCCGCGCCCAGCGGCAGCGAGATCGCGATGTCCGGTTCCTCGTCCACCCCGTTGGACATCTCCAGCGAACCGCCGCCGATGTCCAGGGCCAGGATGCGCCCGGCCTGCCAGCCGTACCAGCGGCGCACGGCCAGACAGGTGAGTCGGGCCTCGTCGACGCCGGACAGCACCGTGACGTCCAGGTCCGAGGTCTTCTTGATGCGCGCCAGCACCTCGTCGGTGTTGGTGGCGTCGCGGACCGCGGAGGTGGCGAAGGCCATGATCTCCCCGCACCCGGACGAGACCGCGATCTTGGTGAAGTCCTGGATGGTGGAGACCAGCAGGTCGGCGCCGTGGTCGGTCATCCGGCCGTCGTCGTCGATCTGTTCGGCCAGTCGCAGCACGGCCTTGGTCGAGCTCATCGCCGTCGGCGCGCCGCCGGCCTGCGCGTCCACCACCAGCATGTGCACCGTATTGCTGCCCACATCGAGCACTCCGAGTCTCACCGTCATCAAATTACTGCGCCCGCGGCGCGGATGCGACCCGGGGACTACGGTGGGGCCCTGTGGCCACCGATAGCAGCAAGGCGCAATCCGCGCCCGAGGTGCCGCTCGACTTCCCGCGCGAGTGGTACGAATTCTTCGACCCCGCCGACCCCGAGCACCTGATCAGCGTCGATCTGACCTGGCTGCTGTCCCGGTGGTCGTGCGTCTTCGGCACCCCCGCGTGCCAGGGCATCATCGCCGAGCGGCCCGACGACGGGTGCTGCACGCACGGCGCCTACCTGACCGACGAGGACGACCGGGCGCGCCTGGTCAAGGGCATGGAACTGCTCACCGAGGACAACTGGGAGTTCTACAAGAAGGGCTCCGGCAAGGATCCGCTCGGCGCCCGCGGCTACCTGGAGGAGAACGACCTCGACGGCGAGCCCGCGCTCAAGACGCGCGTGCACAAGGGCGCCTGCATCTTCCTCAACCGCCCCGGCTTCCCGGCGGGACAGGGCTGCGCGCTGCACGGTGCGGCCCTGGCGCGCGGCCTGGAGCCGCTGACGGTGAAACCCGACGTGTGCTGGCAGCTGCCGGTGCGCCGGGAGAACGAGTGGGTCACCCGGCCCGACGGCACCGAGATCCTCAAGACCACCATCGGCGAGTACGACCGCCGCGGCTGGGGCGAGGGCGGGCACGACCTGGACTGGTACTGCTCGGGCTCCCCCGACGCCCACGTCGGGGCCAAGCCGGTCTTCGAGTCGTACGCGCCCGAGCTCACCGAGTTGATCGGCGCCCCCGCCTACGAGGCGCTGGCCCAGGCCTGCCGCCTGCGGGCGAACCTGGGCATCGTCGCCGTGCACCCGGCGACCGCCGCCGCCACCACCCGCCACACGACGGACCTCAAGTACCAGCAGTTCTGACGCTCGCGGTTCCCGCTGTCGAAACACGGCCGCGCTGTCGGAAGATTCCGACAGCGCGAACCGGAGACGACAGCGCGGACGCTCAGGGCTCGAACTTGTACCCGAGGCCGCGCAGGGTGATCAGGTGGCGCGGCTGCGACGGGTCCGGCTCGATCTTGGAGCGCAGGCGCTTGACGTGCACGTCCAGGGTCTTGGTGTCGCCGACGTAGTCCGCGCCCCACACCCGGTCGATCAGCTGGCTGCGGGTGAGCACCCGGCCGGCGTTGCGCAGCAGGTATTCGAGCAGGTCGAACTCCTTGAGCGGCAGGGTCACCTCGGCGCCGGCCGCGGTGACGGTGTGCCGCTGCACGTCCATCCGGACCGGCCCCACCTCGAGCACGCCGATGGCGGTGTCGTCGTCGTCGGCCACCACCCCGCCGCGCCGCAGCACCGCGCGGATGCGCGCGATCAGTTCGCGGGCCGAGTACGGCTTGGTGATGTAGTCGTCGGCGCCCAGTTCAAGGCCGACCACCTTGTCGATCTCGTTGTCGCGCGCGGTCACCATGATCACCGGGGTCGACGACTTGGCGCGGATCAGCTTGCAGATCTCGGTGCCGGACATGCCGGGCAGCATGAGGTCGAGCAGGACGATGTCGGGGCTGAGTCGATCGAAGGCGGCGACCGCCTCGGCGCCGTCGTTGATGATGCTGGCCTCGAAGCCTTCCTTGCGGAGCAGGAAAGCCAGGGGATCGGCGAGAGATTCTTCATCTTCGACGATGAGTACGTGCGTCAAGGCGTGCGTTCCTCTACTTCGGGGGAATGTTCGATGGGGATGTACAGGGTGAAAGTCGACCCGGTGCCGGGCTTGCTCCACAGTCCGATGTGCCCGCCGTGGCTGGCGGCCACGTGTTTGACGATGGCCAGGCCCAGGCCGGTGCCTCCGGTGGCCCGCGAGCGGGCCTTGTCGACGCGGAAGAAGCGTTCGAAGACGCGCTGCTGGTCGGCCGGGGCGATGCCGATGCCGCGGTCGGTGACGGCGATGGCGACCATCTCCTCGCCGTCGACCTCCACCAGCCGCCGACTCACCGACACCACGTCGCCGGGCACCGAATGGTTCACGGCGTTGACGATCAGGTTGTTCAGGGCGGTGAGCAGCAGGGTGCGGTCGCCGGGCACGGTGTACCCGGTGTCGTCGTCGCTGACCAGCTCGATCTGGGAGACCTCCGCGCCGACGGCGGCCGAGCCGAGCGCGTCGTCGATCAGCGAGTCCACCGGCACGGTGGCGAACTCCTCGATGCGGCCCTCCTGCAGGCGGGACAGGCCGATCAGTTCGTTGATCAGGTTGCTCATCCGGTTGGCCTCGCGCAGCACGCGATGCCCGAAGTGCTCCACGGCCTGCGGGTCGTCGCGCGACTCCAGCATGGCCTCGGCCATCAGGCTGATCGCGCCGAGCGGAGTCTTCAGCTCGTGCGAGACGTTGGCGGCGAAGTCGCGGCGGGTGGCCTCCACCCGCAGGTTGGTCGAGTCGTCGTCGCCGTAGACGAGCGCGAAGCGGGACGAGCCGTCCTCGACCAGGCGCACCATGCACCGCACGTTCTCGATGGTGCGCGGCATGGTGCGGCCGGTGGACACGAAGCCCATGGTGGAGATGGGCGGCACGAATTCGAAGTGTCGATCGACGCCGGTGCTGAAGACCTCGCTGACCACCTCGGCCACCGGGTCGGCGAGCACGTCGCGCAGCAGACCCAGTTCGATGGCGCGCTGATTGAACAGGACGACGCCGTGATCGGCGTCGACCACGGCGATCCCCGACTCGGAGTACGCGACGAGAATGTTCAGCAGGCCCGCGCGGGAGACCGGACCGCCGGTCCCGAAGGACGCGGCGCCGTCGACGAACGCGGGTCCGACGATCCCGGGAGCGACCTGCTCGCTGGACGCACTGAAGCTACCGGTGGACTCGGACACACCGAGCAGTCTACGGACCGGTCATCCAGGTGGCGAGCCAGGACGACGCGGTTCGATAGCAGTTCACGAAGGGTTCACGCCGACGTCGACGTGACCACCACATCGCCGTACTCGGGGTTCTTCTCCAGGTAGCGCACCACGTACGAGCACACCGGAATCACCTTGTTGCCGTTGGTGCGCACATCCACGAGCACCTGGCGGACCAGCTCGGCGGCGTAGCCGCGGCCACCGAACCGGTCGTAGACGACAGTGTGCGTCAAGGCCAGGTGATCGCCGTCGGCGTGCCCGGCGTCGAGCGTGTAATCGATGAAGCCCACTTCGACGGGCGAACCGTCCTCATCGATCGTGGCGGAGTAGCGCTCCCGCTCGGCCAAGTGCTTAACCGTGATTGCCCCGTCAGTCATACATCCAATGTAGCTGAGGCCACACGGTTACGCAGGGAACTACTTTCCGCCCTGGGCGGCGACCGCGGCGACGCCTGCGGCGGCGGCCTCGGGGTCCAGGTAGCGACCGCTGGGGGCCAGCGGATCACCGCTCGGGTTCACCGCGCGCAGCTCGTCGTCCACCTCGTAGACCAGCGGATTTCCGGTGGGAATGTTCAGCTGGGCGATGTCCTCGTCGGAGATGCCGTCGAGGTACTTGACCAGTGCGCGCAGCGAGTTGCCGTGCGCGGCCACCAGGACGGTCTTGCCCGCCTTGAGGTCGGCGCCGATGGCCTCGGCGTAGTACGGCATCAGCCGGGTGACGACGTCCTGCAGGCACTCGGTCAGCGGCACCTCGATGCCGGCGTACCGCGGATCGCCCACCTGGCTGTACTCGGCGTCGGGCTCGATGGCCGGCGGCGGGGTGTCGTAGCTGCGGCGCCACAGCATGAACTGCTCGTCGCCGTACTTGTCCTTGGTCTCGGCCTTGTTCAGACCCTGCAGCGCGCCGTAGTGACGCTCGTTCAGGCGCCAGTCGCGGACCACCGGAATCCACACGCGGTCGGCGGTGTCCAGGGCCAGCTGCGCGGTGATGATCGCGCGGCGCATCAGCGAGGTGTACAGCACGTCGGGCAGCAGCTCGTTCTCCCGGAGCAGCTCACCGGCGCGCTTGGCTTCGGCGCGGCCCTTGTCGGTGAGGTTCACGTCCTGCCATCCCGTGAACTGGTTGGAGGCGTTCCATTCGCTCTCGCCGTGACGCATCAGAATCAGCTTGCCGTTGCTCATGGCCTAATTCTGGCATAGTGCCCGGACGCCCGAGCCGGTGACCTGCGATGTTCACCCGCTCGGACGTCCCGGCGGGTTACTTGCGCAGGTCCTTGCGCAGGATCTTGCCCGAGCTCGACTTCGGGATGGCGGCGATGAACTCCACCTGCCGCACCTTCTTGTACGGCGCCACGCGCTCGGCGGTGAAGGCGATCACCTCGTCGGCGGTCAGCTCGGCGCCCTCGGCCACCACGATGAAGGCCTTGGGCACTTCCTCGCCGTCCTCGTCGTGCGCGCCGACGACGGCCACGTCGGCCACCTTCGGGTTGGTCAGCAGCAGCGCCTCCAGCTCGGCCGGCGGCACCTGGTAGCCCTTGTACTTGATGAGCTCCTTGAGCCGGTCGACGATGGTGACGCAGCCGTCGGCGTCGACGGTGGCCATGTCACCGGTCTTGAGCCAGCCGTCGGCGTCGATGGTGTCGGCGGTGGCCTGCGCGTTGTTCAGGTAGCCCACCATCACGTTGGGGCCGCGCACCCACAGCTCGCCCGGCGTCGAGACGCCCTCGGCGGGCATGTCGATGTCCTCGCCGGTCCCCGGATCCACGAGCCGGTTCTCGGTGTTGGGCACCGCCCAGCCGACCGAAGCCAGCGGCGCCACCTTGCCGACGGAGGAGCGGCCGCCGTCGAACGGGATGAGGTGGCTGACCGGGGACAGCTCGCTCATGCCGAAGCCCTGCGCCATGTTCAGGTCCAGGCGCGCGGCCACGGCGTTGCCCAGCTCCGCGTCCAGCGGGGCGGCGCCGGAGAGCATGGTGTGGATCGACGACAGGTCGTAGTTGTCCACGACGGGGTGCTTGGCCAGGGCGACGGCCACCGGCGGCGCGATGAACGCGTAGGTCACCTTGTGCTGCTGGACGCCCTCGAGGAACTCGATCATGTCGAAGCGCGGCATCACCAGCAGCGAGGCGCGGGCCTTGAGCGCGGCGTTGAGCAGCACGGTCATGCCGTAGATGTGGAAGAACGGCAGCACGGCCAGGACCACGTCGTCGGGGGTCATGCCGTTGATGGGCTCGATCTGCGCCACGTTGGCCACCAGGTTGCGATGGCTCAGCATCACGCCCTTCGGGTTGCCGGTGGTGCCGGAGCTGTACGGCAGCACCGCGATGTGGGTGGCCGGATCGAACTCGACGTCGGGCGCGGCCAGCCCGGCGCCCAGCAGGTCGGCGGCGTTGGGATGACCGGACGCGGCCTGGCCCTCACCGTCGAGGATGATGATGTCGGCGTCGGCCAGACCCACCTCGCGCGCGGCCTCCAGGGCCTGCGGCGCCATCATCGAGATGGTCACGATCATCGACGCCTCGGAGTCGACGAGCTGCTTGCGGATCTCGTTAGCGGTGAACAGCGCGTTGAGCGTGGTGGCGGTGGCGCCGGAGCGCAGGATGCCGTGGAAGACGGTGGCGAAGGCCGGGATGTTGGGCGAGAGCACCGCGACCACGTCGCCGACGCCCTTGCCGCGGGCCGCGAACGCGCCCGCGGCGGCGTTGATCTGGCCGACGAGCTGCCGGTAGGTGGTGGTGGCGCCGGTCTTGGAGTCGATCAGCGCGGTGCGGTCCAGGTCGCCCTCGGCGATGGAGCCGAACAGGAAGTCGTAGACGCTGAGGTTCGGGATCTCGACGTCGGGGTACGGATTGCGGAAGCTCATGAAAGTCCTTCGGTCGTGGGGTCGAGCGGGGAGATGTCCGGCAGCTTGTCGGGGTCGATGAGGTGGGCGAAGGCCTGCAGGTTGGCCAGCGATTCGCCGCGAGCGGTGCGCCAGGCCCATTCGCGGTGGATGGAGGTGAGGAAACCGATCTCCAGCAGCTTGTTGAAGTCGCCGTCGGCCGCGGCGAGCACCTGGCCGAGCACCCGGTCCACCTCGTCGGCGGTGATGGCCTCCGGCGAGAGCCGTCCCACCAGGTAGATGTCGCCGACGTTGTCGAGGGTGTAGGCCACCCCGTACAGCCGCCGGTTGCGGGTCAGCAGGTAGCGGTAGACGGCTTCGTGGTTCTCGTCGGCGCGACGGCAGACGAAGGCCTCGACGCGGATCCCGTGCACCCCGGCGGTCAGCAGCACGGTGGTCTTGAGCTTGCGCTCGCCCGCCAGTTCCACGATCACGTGTTCGGTGCCCGCGGTCTCGCCGGCCTTGCGCGCGTAGTCGATGCCGGATTCGGTCAGGACCGCTTCCAGCGCGGCCAGGTTGTCGATCATCCCGCCATCCTCGGTCGATTCTTGAGCAGGCCGCGTGTGCGACGACCCAGTACCCCGCGCCGGATCGGGCCGGCGGGGAAGTTCCCCATCGCGGCGCCGTACGAGGCCAGCAGCGCGTCGGTGGTGTGTTCCCAGGAGTACCCCTGGGCGTGGGTGACGGCCGCGGCGCCGTAGCGCTGCAGCCGCGCCGGGTCGGCGAGCAGGTCGGCCAGTTCGGCGGTCCAGGTCGCGATGTCGTGCCCGTCCACCAGGCGGCCGGTCACGCCGTCGCGCACGGCCACGCCGAGCCCGCCCACGTCGGCGGCGATCACCGGGATCCCGCACGCCTGCGCCTCCACGGCCACCAGCCCGAAGCTCTCCGAGAAGCTGGGTACGGCCACCAGGTCGGAGGCGCGGTAGACCTGCGCGAGGGTCGCGGCCGGCTGCGGCGGCAGGAAGGTGACGCGGTCGGCCACGCCCATGGCGTCGGCCAGTTCGGCCAGCGCGGCCGGGTGTTCGAGGCCGGTGCCGGAGGGCCCGCCGACGATGAGCAGCCGCAGGGTGCCGGTGGCGTCGGCGCGGAGCAGCGGCGCCATGGCGGCCAGCAGCACGTCGGGGGCCTTCAGCGGTTGCAGGCGACCGACGAAGGTCACCACCGTGTCCCCGGGGTCCAGGCCCAGTTCGGCGCGCGCGGCGGCCCGCGAGCCGGGCGAGTAGGCGTCCAGGTCCGCGCCCGGCGGCACCACGTCGATCTTGGCCGGGCTCGCCCCGTACAGGTCCACCAGTTCGGCGGCCTCGGTGCGGGTGTTGGCCACCAGCCGATCGGCCTCGGCCACCACCTGCTGCTCCCCGATCAGCCGCCCCATCGGTTCGGCGGTGTCGCCCCCGGCCAGCGAGGCGTTCTTCACCGCCGCCAGCGTGTGCGCGGTGTGCACCAGCGGCACCCGCCAGCGGTCCCGCGCCAGCCAGCCGACCTGCCCGGACAGCCAGTAGTGGGAGTGGATCACGTCGTAGTAGCCGGGCGACTGGGCCGCCTCCACGCGCAGCACGTTGGCGCTGAACGCGCAGAGCTGACCGGGCAGGTCGCGCTTGTCCAGACCGTCGAACGGCCCGGCCTCGATGTGCCGGACCAGGACCCCGGGGGCGGCCTCGACCACCGGCCGGTCGGCCGACGAGGTGGCGCGGGTGAAGATCTCCACCTCGACGCCGCGGCGGGCCAGGCGCTGCGCGGTCTGCCACACGTAGACGTTCATGCCGCCGGCGTCTCCGGTGCCCGGCTGCGCCAGCGGCGACGTGTGCACAGAAATCACCGCTAGCCGTCGCGGTCTGGCTCCACCGGTCATGGGTCCAGCCTAATCACTGGCCGCGGACGCGTCGGCAACGCCCGCAGCGGCGCTGGAATTCATGCACGTTCGTGTATTAGTTTCCAGCCGCCGCCGCCCGTAAACTCCTTTCGGTAACCATTGTCATTAACGGAAGGTGCGCCATGCGCCGCGTCCTCGCGACCGTCCTGATCGCCCTGCTCGGCGTCGTCGTCGCCGCCTGCTCGGGCGAGAAGACCCCGCGCACCACCGACCGTCCCGTCGTGGTCGCCTCCACCGACGTGTGGGCGTCCGTGGCCCGCGCCGTCGGCGGCGAGCACGCCGAGATCACCGCGCTGTTCAACTCCCCCGGCGCCGATCCGCACGAGTTCGAGCCGTCGATGGCCGACACCGCGAAGATCGAAGACGCCGACGTGCTGGTGTTCAACGGCGGCCACTACGACGCCTACGTGGAGACCGCGGCCGCCTCGTCGGCGGCCCTCAAGGTGGACGCCACCGCCCTGGCGACCGGGGAGACCGGCGACGAGCACGCCGACCACGACCACGATCACGCCGCCGACGACCACGCCGGCCACGATCACGCGATCAATGAGCACGTCTTCTACGACCTGCCGCTGGTGGGCCGGGTCGCCGACGCCACCGCCGACGCGCTGGCCACCATCGCGCCCATGCACGCGCAGTACTACCGCGACCGCGCCGCCGCCTTCAACGACGGCATCGCCGGCCTCACCGCCCGCCTCGCCGCCATCAAGGCCCGGCACGACGGCGCCGAGGTCGCGGCCACCGAACCGCTGTCCACCTACCTGCTGGAGGCCGCCGGTCTGGTCGACGTGGCCCCTCCCGCGTTCACCGCGGCGGTGGAGAACGGGCAGTCGCCGTCGGCCGCCGACGTGGCCGCCTTCGGCGATCTGATCTCCGGGCGCCGCATCGCCGCCCTCGTCTACAACACGCAGGCCGTGGACCCGGCGACGCGCACGGTGCTGGAGCAGGCGCGCGCCGCGTCGATCCCGGTGGTCGACATGACCGAGTCCCTGCCCGCGGGCGTGACCGACTATCTGAGCTGGCAGTCGACGCAGATCGACCGGCTCGAGGAAGCACTCGACCGGTGAGCGAGCATTCGGCCCAGCACCGCCCCCACGTCGTCGACTTCACCGACGCCACCCTCGCCCTGGGCGAGCGCACCCTGTGGCAGGAACTGACCCTGTCGGTGCACGCCGGCGAGTTCATCGCCGTGCTGGGCCCCAACGGTTCGGGCAAGACCACCCTGCTGCGCGCGATCCTGGGCCAGGTGCCGCTCACCTCGGGGTCTCTGACCCTGCACGGGCGCCTCGGCTACGTCCCGCAGCAGCACGCCGACGACTCCGACAGCATGGCCCTGCGCGGACGCGATCTGGTGGGTTTCGGGGTCGACGGCGCCAGCTGGGGCATCGGCTGGCGCGGACGCCGCCGCCGCGTCCGACGCGTGGACGCCGCGATCGCCGAGGTGGGTGCCACGGCGTACGCCGACGCCCCGCTGGGGCTGCTCTCCGGCGGTGAACAGCAGCGGCTGCGGATCGCGCAGGCGCTCACCAACGACCCCGGCATCCTGCTGTGCGACGAGCCGCTGTCGAGCCTGGACCTGCACAATCAGCGGCTGGTGGTGGACCTGCTCAACGCCCGCCGCCGCAGCCGGGACACCGCGATCCTGTTCGTGACCCACGAGATCAATCCGGTGCTGCCCTACGTGGACCGGGTGCTGTACCTGGTGGACGGCCGGTTCCGGATCGGCACCGTGGCCGAGGTGATGAACTCCGCGACCCTGTCGGAGCTGTACGGCAGCCACGTCGAGGTGGCCGAGGTGGCCGGACGACTGGTGGTGATCGGTGGCGACGGCGACGGCGACCACCACCATCACTGCGACGAGCAGGGGATCGACCTGTGAGCAGCTTCTTCGACTTCGCCCAGACCGCCGACCTGCTCTCGCGCACCTTCGTGCAGCAGTCGCTGCTGGCGCTGGCCCTGCTCGGCCTGATCGGCGGCCTGCTCGGGCCGATGATCGTGGCCCGGCAGATGAGTTTCGCGGTGCACGGTGCGGCCGAGCTGTCGTTCACCGGCGCCGCCGCGGCCCTGCTGCTGGGTTTCAGCGTGAACCTGGGCGGCGTGATCGGCGCCGTGATCGCTGCGGCCGTCTTCGGTTTCCTCGGCAACCGGGCCCGCGAGCGGGACTCGGTGATCGGCGTCGTGATGGCCTTCGGCCTGGGTCTGGGCGTGCTGTTCCTGCACCTGTACGGGCGCGCCGGCACCGGTTTCGCGCTGCTCACCGGCCAGGTGGTCAGCGTCGGCAGCTCCGGCCTGCTGGCGGTGGCGATCACCGCGGCCGTGGTGGTGGCCGTCCTCGCGGTGATCTACCGCCCGCTGCTGTTCGCCAGCCTCGACCCGCGGGTGGCCACCGCCTCCGGCGTGCCCATGCGCACGCTGTCGGTGGTCTTCGCGATCCTCGTCGGCCTGGCCGCGGCGCAGGGGGTGCAGATCATCGGCGCGCTGCTGGTGATGGCGCTGCTGATCACCCCGGCCGCCTCGGCCGCCCGACTGACCGCCTCCCCCACCAAGCAGGTGGCGCTGTCGGTGCTGTTCGCGATGATCGCCGCGGTGGGCGGCCTGATCCTGTCGCTGGCCCCGGAACTGCCGGTGTCGGTGCTGGTCACCACCATCTCGTTCGTGATCTACCTGATCTGCCGCGTGGTCGGCATGCGCGCCCGCGACTAGTCGACGAACGGCGGGTTGCAGGCGCTGGCGACCATGTCGATCGGGCCCACCACGGCGCGGCCGGGCTCCAGATTCCAGCTGGGCTTGCCCGGTTCCACGAGGCGCACGAACACCCAATGGCAGTCGAACTGGGCGCGCATCCCCGGTGTCGCGGCGTTCGCGGCGAGCGCGAGGACCTCGCGCCAGGCCTTGCCGGGCAGACCGAAGCCGGTGGCGCGCCGCCCCGCGGCCGTCGGATAGATCTGCAGGCTCGGGCCGCTCGGCAGGTTCACCCACTGCACGCGGTCGATGTACGGTCCCGGCGCGGTGGCCGGCCACGGCATCCCGGGAAAGGTCAGGTCCGACGAGCCGCTGGACCCGGCCAGATAGGCGTCGAGCTCGGCCCGCAGCGGGGCCGGCGCGGCCTCGGCGGTCGGCGTCCCGACGGCGCCGGCGGCGAGGAGGCCGGCGGCGACGAGTCCGATCGCAAGTTGTTTCCGCACGTGCACCCCTGTCGTCGTTGCACCTGCCACTATTCCTCGGCGAAGCCCGGATTACAGCGAGTTGCCACCATCTGCTCGTCGGACACCACCGGCCGGTCCGGTTCCAGGTTCCAGCTCGGTTTGTTCGGTTCCACCAGCCGCGCGAACCGCCAGTGGCAGTCGAACTGGGCGCGCATCCCGGGGGTCTCGGCGTCCGGGCGCAGCGCGAGCACCTCGCGCCAGGCGATGTCGGCGGCGCTGGCCACGCTGACGCGCCGCCCGGCCTCGGTGGGCACCACCTGCAGACTCGGTCCCACCTCGGTCGACACCCACGACGCGCTCGCCACATACGGCGGCGGCACCACCGCCACCGACGAGTTGACAGCCGACGAAGTGACCGGCGACGAAGCGGCCGACGACGCCACCGATGAACTCGTCGGGACCACGGAAGGCACCGTCTCTTCCGGCCCACCGCACCCAGCCAGCGCCAACGCCAGCCCCAGCGCGGCCAGGGGCACCGCTAGTGCAGCGCGTCGTTCCACGACTGCTTCAGCGCCAGGTGCACGCGCTGCCAGGCGGCTCGACGCGGCCCGTCCGGGTCGTGCTCCACGCGCACCGGGTCGTCGATCACCAGGACGCTGCGCCGCTCGGTGTCGTACTCGGGCCAGTGCCCGGCCGGTTCCCCGGTCCGGGCGAACCACGTCCACAGCGACTGCATGGTGGAGGTGATCCGGCGCGTCGACCGCCAGCTGCCCAGCGCGGCCAGGCCGGCGCCGATCGGGTGGCGGTAGATCCCGAAGATCGCGAACAGTTCGGTGGCGTGCGTGGCCCCGATACCGGTGGCCTTGAGCGCGCGCACCGAGTAGTCGAAGCGGTACACGTAGGTCTTGGAATGTTCGGAGTGGTGCTGGGCGAAGATCGTCGTCGGCACCCAGAACACGGCGTCAGCGGCCAGGCGGACCTCGTCGCGGGTGCCCGGATACAGGCGGGCCAGCTCCTGGCGCACCTCGGGGTCGTGCACGCCCACCAGCATGTGCGTCGGCTCGGGCAGGATCGACCAGAACCGGGCGAACAGTTCGCCCTCGTCCAGGTTGCTGCCGACGATCAGCGGCACCCGCAGCGTCTTGCCCGCGATCGCGGTGTCCACCGGACCCAGCGGCAGGTAGTCGCCGTCGACGACCGGCGCAAACGGCATCGGGTCCGACAGCTGCGCGTGCCGGGTGAAGCCGAGCAGCCGGTTGCCCGCGCGCAACAGTTCGTACGGGTCGGCCTCGTCGACGACGCGCGCCACCGTCTCCGCGTCCAGGCGCGGCTCGGTGCGTTCGGGGCCGGAGCGCCGCTCCGGGTCCATCACCTGGCGGACGAACTCGTCGGTGAAGATCTCCGCGTTCTCACGCTGCACCACCAGGTCGGCGGCCGGGCTCTGCGAGATGGCGCGGGAGAACAGGCCCTCGGCCGCCGGGGTGGACAGCAGGGTCAGCACGGCCGCGCCGCCGGCGCTCTCCCCGAACACGGTGACCCGTTCCGGGTCGCCGCCGAACGCGGCGATGTTGCGCTGCACCCATTCGAGCGCGGCCACCATGTCGCGCAGCCCGCAGTTGGTGTCGAACGGACGCTCCGGCGTGGAGTAGTCGCTCAGGTCCAGGAAGCCGAACGGACCGAACCGGTAGTTCACCGTCACCACGATCACGTCGCGGGCCCGGGCCAGGAAGGCGCCGTCGTAGATGGGGGTGGCCGAGCCGCCCAGGATGTACGCGCCGCCGTAGTTGAACACCATCACCGGACGCGAGGTGGCCGAGACGGTGTCCGGGGCGAACACGTTGAGCGTGAGGCAGTCCTCGCTGCGCGGCTGGTAGGAGCCGTCGGCGCGCGCGGTGAACAGCTTGTCCTGGATCGGCGAGTTGCCGTACTCGTGGCACTCGAGCACGTCGTCCCACGGCTGCACCGGCTGCGGGGCGCGGAATCGCAGCGGACCCACCGGCGGCGCGGCGTACGGAATGCCCAGCCAGGCCGTGGTGCCGTGGCGGCTGCGGCGCCCCCGGACACCGTCGATCTTGCCTTCGGCTGTTGCGACAAGCGTCTGGATCTGTGCCATGACTGAGTAGCCTAACGCCGCCCGCCGGGCGCGTCGTTCGCGGACCTACCATGGAAGCCATGACCCTCCCCGCGCAGCCGCCCGAGGTCGACGTGAACGCCGACCTCGGCGAGGGGGTCGGCGACGACGCCGCAATGGTGGCCCTGGTCTCCAGCGCCAACGTCGCATGCGGTTTCCACGCCGGCACCCCGATCGAGTTGCGCCGCACCTGCGAGCTGGCGGTGGCCTCCGACGTGCGGATCGGGGCGCAGGTGTCGTACCCGGACTGGGACGGTTTCGGGCGGCGCTTCATGGAGATCGACTCCGACCAGCTGATCGCCGACGTGCTGTTCCAGATCGGGGCGCTCACCGCAATCGCCCGGTCGGTGGGCGGCACCGTGGACTACGTGAAGCCGCACGGCGCGCTGTACAACGCGATCGTCGGGCACCGGCAGCAGGCGCTGGCCGTGGTGACCGCGGTGGCCGAGGCCGGGCTGCCGCTGATGAGCCTGCCCGGTTCGGTGGCGCTGGAGTTGGCCCGCGAGGCCGGGTTGCCGGTGTTCACCGAGGCCTTCGCCGACCGCGCCTACACCCCGGAGGGCACGCTTGTGCCGCGCACCGAGCCGGGCGCGGTCCTCACCGATACCGCCGCGGTGGCGGCCCGCGTGGTGGATCTGGCCGCCACCGGCCGGATCACCGCGATCGACGGCACCGCGATCGACGTGCACGCCGACTCCATCTGTCTGCACGGGGACACCCCGGGCGCCGTGGCGCACGCCCGGGCCGCGCGGGCGGCGCTGGCCGACGCGGGAGTGCTGGTCCGGGCCCGATGATCCGGCGGCGCTGTGCCTGCTGATCCTCGGTGTCGGCCGCGACTGGTCGTGGCTGCCGCCGCTGCTGCGCCGCCGCACCCTGATGCTGGGCGTCACCGCGGCCGCGCTGCTGATCGGCATCAACTGGGTGGTGTACGTGGCGGCGGTGACCTCCGGGCACACCAGCGACGCCGCGCTCGGCTACTTCCTCAACCCGCTGGCCACGGTGGCCCTGGGCGTGGTGGTGCTGCGCGAACAGCTGCGGCCGCTGCAGTGGCTGGCGGTGGGCATCGGCGCGGTGGCCGCGGTGTATCTGGCGGTGGCCGGCGGCGCGTTCCCGCTCACCGCGCTGGTGCTGGCGACGTCGTTCTCGCTGTACGGGCTGGTGAAGAACCGCGTCGGCGCCACCCTGCCCGCGCTGCACGGCCTCACGCTGGAGACGCTGATCCTGCTGCCGGTGGCCGCGCTGATCCTGGTGATCATCGCGGTCGGTCCGGGCCTGTCCTTCGGCACCGAGGGGCCGGTGCACACCGGGCTGCTGATCTTCAGCGGTGTCGCCACCGCGGTCCCGCTGCTGCTGTTCGCCGCCGCGGCCCGCCGGATTCCGCTGACCACGGTGGGCCTCATCCAGTTCGTGACGCCGATGATTCAGCTGGTGTGCGCCGTCACCCTGCTCGGCGAGGACATCTCCGGCGCGCGGTGGATCGGCTTCGGCATCGTGTGGCTGGCGCTGCTGGTGCTCAGCGTCGACGCCGCCGTGAAGATCAAGACCGCGCGGATCAGACCCCGGCGATCCGACGCTGCCTAGCGAACTCGGCGAGCACCACTCCGGCGGCCACCGAGGCGTTCAGGCTCTCCACGTCGCCGGCCATCGGCACCGACAGCACCGAGTCGCAGGTGTCGCGGACCAGGCGGGACAGGCCCTTGCCCTCGGAGCCGACCACCACGACCACCGGGCCGGTGCCGTCGTACTCGTCCAGGGTCACGTCGCCGCCGGCGTCCAGGCCGACGATCTGGCAGCCGGCCTTGGCCCAGTCCACCAGGGTGCGGGTGAGGTTGGGGGCCTGCGCGACGGGCAGCCGTGCGGCCGCACCGGCGCTGGTGCGCCAGGCCACCGCGGTGACGCTGGCGCTGCGGCGCTGCGGGATCAGCACGCCGTGGCCGCCGAACGCGGCGACGCTACGGATCACGGCGCCCAGGTTGCGCGGGTCGGTGATGTTGTCCAGGGCCACCAGCAGCGGCGGGTGCGGCGCGGCGAGGGCGTCGGCCAGCAGGTCGTCGGCGTGGGTGTAGCGGTACTCGGGCACCTGCAGCGCCAGGCCCTGGTGCAGGCCGTTGACGGTGAGCCGGTCCAGCTCGGGCTTGCCGGCCTCCAGGATCGCGATGCCCATGTCACCGGCCAGTGCGATGGCCTCGCGGACGCGGTCGTCGGCGGTGATGGTGCTCATCACGTACAGCGCGGTGGCCGGGATCCCGGCGCGCAGGCATTCCACCACCGGGTTGCGGCCCACCACGTATTCGGGGCCGTCGTCCTTGCGGCGCGGACCGCTGCGCTGACCGGCCACCGACTTGGTGGCGGCCTTCGCCTTCTTGTGGGCCGCGTGATACGTCCGGTCGACGGCCTTCGGGGTGGCGCCCCGGGCCTCCAGGCCGCGGCGGCGGTTACCGCCGGAGCCGACGACCTGGCCCTTCTTGCTGCCGTCCTTGCGGACCGCACCCTTGCGCTTGGAGTTGCCAGCCATCTAGGAGTCCTTCTGTTCCAGCGCCCATTGCGCGCCGTCGGGGGTATCGGTCACGGTCACGCCCGCGGCGGCGAGTCGGTCGCGCACCTCGTCGGCGACGGCCCAGTCCTTCGCGGCGCGCGCGGCGGCACGACGCTCCAGTTCGGCGCCGATGAGCACGTCGAGCGCGGCGGTGGCCGCCTCGTCGTCGACGCCCGCGGTGTTCCAGTGCGGGTCGAGCGGGTCGGTGCCCAGGACGGCCATCATGGCCCGCACCCGGCCGGCGATCACGCGCGACCGGTCGCCGTCGCCGGCTTCCAGCGCGGTGTTGCCTTCCCGGACGGCGTTGTGCACGGCCGCGAGGGCCGCGGGCACGCCCAGGTCGTCGTTCATGGCGGCGGCGAAGTCGTCGGTCACGTCGCCGAGCTCCACGTCGCCCGCCCGCTCGAGCACGCGATGCACGAACGACTCCACGCGCCGGTATCCGGCGGCGGCCTCGTGGAGCGCGCCGTCGGAGTACTCCAGCATGGAGCGGTAGTGGGCGCTGCCCAGGTAGTAGCGCAGCTCCACCGGACGCACCTTCTTGAGCATCTCCGGGATGGCGACCACGTTGCCCAGCGACTTGCTCATCTTCTCGCCGCTCATGGTGACCCAGCCGTTGTGCAGCCAGTACTGGGCGAAGCCGTCCCCGGCGCCGTGGCTCTGGGCGATCTCGTTCTCGTGGTGCGGGAAGATCAAATCCATTCCGCCGCAATGGATGTCGAACTCGCTGCCGAGCAGGCTGGTGGCCATCGCCGAGCACTCCAGGTGCCAGCCGGGGCGCCCGTCGCCCCACGGGGTGGGCCACGACGGCTCGCCGGGCTTGGCGCTCTTCCACAGGGTGAAGTCGCGCGGATCGCGTTTGCCGGTGCCCGCGCTCTCGCCCTGGTGGACGTCGTCGAGCCTATGCCCGGACAGGCTGCCGTACTCGGGGAGGCTGCGCACGTCGAAGTAGACGTTGCCGTCGGCCTCATAGGCGTGGCCGCGTTCGATGAGGCGCTGCATGTACTGCACCATCTGCGTCACGAAGCCGGTGGCCCGCGGTTCGGCCGACGGCGGCAGCACGCCGAGCGCGTCGTAGGCGGAGGTGAAGGCCCGCTCGTGGGTGGCGGCCCACTCCCACCACGGACGCTCGTGGTCGGCGGCCTTCTGCAGGATCTTGTCGTCGATGTCGGTCACGTTGCGCACGAACAGCACGTCCAGTCCCCCGGCGGCGAGCCAGCGTCGGAGCACGTCGAAGGCGATGCCCGAGCGCACGTGGCCGATGTGCGGCACCCCCTGCACGGTGGCACCACACAGGTACACGGTGGCGGTACCGGGGCGCAGTGGGACGAAGTCGCGGATTTCACGAGCCGCGGAGTCGTACAGGCGGAGAGTCACGACCTGCGATTCTACTTCAGCGCGACGAGGGCTGTGGCCACGGCCGCGATGCCTTCGCCGCGGCCGGTCAGGCCCAGTCCGTCGGTGGTGGTGGCCGACACCGACACCGGCGCGCCCAGCAGCCCGGACAGCAGTCGTTGCGCTTCGTCGCGGCGGGGTCCGATCTTGGGCCGGTTGCCGATCACCTGCACGGCGCCGTTGACGGGCGCGAAGCCGTTCTCGTCGAGCAGCGCCGTCACGTGCTCGAGCATTCGGGCACCGGTCACCCCGGCCCATTCGGGTCGGTCGACGCCGAACACCGAGCCGAGGTCGCCGAGGCCGGCCGCCGACAGCAGGGCGTCGCACAGGGCGTGCACGCCCACGTCGCCGTCGGAGTGCCCGGCCG
Source organism: Gordonia phosphorivorans (assembly GCF_042432625.1). Lineage (NCBI taxonomy): Bacteria > Bacillati > Actinomycetota > Actinomycetes > Mycobacteriales > Gordoniaceae > Gordonia > Gordonia phosphorivorans. Next base: position 90,824 of record NZ_JBHLWV010000028.1, read on the forward strand.
CGCCGTCGTCGTCGGGGAACAGCAGCCCCACCATCCAGCACTCGCGACCGGCTTCGATCGCGTGCACGTCGGTGGCGATACCCACTCTCATGAATCCTCAACTCTCGCAACGGAATCGACCAGCAGCAGCTGCGCCAGGCGCAGATCGAACGGGGTGGTGATCTTGAAGGCCAGCGGATCGCCGGGCACCACCTGCACGGGGACGCCGAGGGCTTCGACCAGCCCGGCGTCGTCGGTGGCGTCGCCGCCGTCGGCATGGGCACGACGCAGCAGGTCGGCGTCGAAGCCCTGCGGGGTGCCGATGGCGCGCAGTTCGGCGCGGTCGGGGGTGTCCAGGACGGTCTCGGCGTGATCGACGCGCTTGAGGGTGTCGGCCACGGGCAGTCCGGGGATCACGGCGCGGGCGCCTGCGTCGAGCGCGGCCACCACCGCGGCGAAGAGCGCGGGCGGGGTGAGGGCGCGGGCGGCGTCGTGCACCAGCACGAGTTCGGTGTCGGTCCCGGCGGCGGCGAGGCCGGCGCGGACGGAGTCACTGCGTTCGGCGCCGCCGACGGTGACCGTCACGTCCGGGCGGGACCGGTATTCGGCGGTGATCTGCTCGGCCAGGTCGGCCGGCACGATCACCACTACCTGATCGACCACCCCGGAAGAGAGAGCAGCGGACACGCTGCGCTGCAGCAGTGTCCGCTCTCCCAGCTTCACGAATGCCTTGGGAATGGGCAGCCCCAATCGGGTGCCCATGCCCGCGGCGGGAATCAGGGCGACGACGCGCCCCGAACGATGCGACGTCAGGACGCCGCAGCCAAAATCTGATCGAGAATCGTGTCGGCACGCTCACCGTCGGTGTTCTGTGCCAGCGACAGCTCGTCCACCAGCACGCGACGCGCGCGCGTCAGCATCCGCTTCTCACCGGCCGACAGGCCGCGGTCCTGCTCACGACGCCACAGGTCGCGCACGATCTCCGACACCTTGATGATGTCGCCGGAGATCAGCTTCTCCTGATTGGCCTTGAAACGGCGGGCCCAGTTGGTCGGCTCCTCCGCATGCTCGGCGCGCAGCACCTCGAACACTTCGTCCAGGCCTTCGGCACCCACCACGTCGCGCACACCGACGTATTCCAGCTTGCTGGAGGGGATCTGGACCGTCATGTCACCGTCGGCAACCTTCAGGACCAGGTATTCGATCTCTTCACCCTTGATGGTCCGAACGACGATGTCTTCCACCCGGGCTGCACCGTGGTGCGGATAGACCACGGTGTCGCCTACTTTGAAATTCAATGCTCCATGCCCCTTTCGAGTGACTCCAGTCTAACACGCGCGCGTCGACGGAGTTCCCGACGGCGCAGGTCAGGGCACTGACCACCGTTGCGGAAAATTCCCGCCGGGCCTTTTTCTACCCAATCTGGCCACCCCGTCGGACTTTTGCGGCACTCGACCACTACGCTGCGTAGTGAAGCGTCATGCGGAGCCGTAGCGTGATGCGTATCGAACCTTTCGGAGGATTCAGGTGTCAGCCTTCACTCGGACCACCCGCCGCATCGCCACCGGCACCGCGATCAGTGCGCTTGGCCTCGCGGTCGCACTGGGCACCACCGCGTGCAGCTCGGGCAAGATTTCGCAGACCAACAACCAGGAAGCCGCCATCAACGGCGCCAACGGCACCCTGTCGCTGGCACCGGGCGAGCAGCTCGACGGCCAGACCGTCGACCCGGGCTCGATCGCGATCCGCAACCTGCAGATCATGTACCCCAGCAACAACGCCGACCTGGTCTTCGACGAGGGCGGCCCGTTCAAGCTGGTCTTCACGATCGCCAACGACAGCGTGATCCGCAAGGTGAAGCTGACCGGCATCACCGCGGTCAAGGGCAAGGTGGAGTTCATCAACTCCGCGGGCGCCCGCTCCACCAACCCGGGCGACGCCGGCCTGATCGGCCCGAACACCGCGCTGAACGCCGGTGTGCCGTCCAACCTCAGCACCGACGAGGCCAAGGACGACGGCATCAGCCGCATCGACGCCGAGCTGACCGGCACCGGCGACACCGTCACCGCCGGCCTCAGCACGCCGCTGACCCTGCACTTCGAGATCTACGACCTGGAGACGGGCGCCGACGGCAAGCCGCGTAACGCTCCGATCGCCAAGAAGTCGATCACCATCACCACCCCGGTCGACGGCACTCCGCTGCCGGATCGTCAGGATGTGGTCCGTGACGTGCAGCCCCCCGCCGGCGAGGGCGGCCACTGATCTCACCGGCCCAGCGGTAACGCATGGCCAAGGTCAAGGCACTCTTTCGCTGCGCGGCCTGCGGGCATCAGGTCCCCAAGTGGGTGGGCCGCTGCCCGGATTGCGGTGAGTGGGGTTCCATCGAGGAGGGCCTGCCGCCGGTCGCGGCGAGCGGCGCCGCTTCGGTGGCCCCGCGCAGTCCCGCGGTGCGCATCACCGAGATCGACGCGAACGCCGCGGGTGCCGTTCCCACCGGAATCGGGGAACTCGATCGCGTCCTCGGGCGCGGTGTGGTCCCCGGTTCGGTGATTCTGCTGGCCGGCGAGCCGGGCGTCGGCAAGTCGACGCTGCTGCTGGAAGCGGTGAAGCACTGGGCGCACGCCGGACGCACCGCGCTGTATGTGACGGGCGAGGAGTCGGCCGGTCAGGTACGACTGCGCGCCGAGCGGACCGACGCCGTCCACGAGAACATCTATCTGGCGGCCGAGACCGATCTGGCCACCATCCTGGGGCACGTCGAGCAGGTGCGCCCCACCCTGCTGATCGTCGACTCGGTGCAGACCGTGGTGGCCACCGGCACCGACGGGGTGTCCGGCGGTGTCACCCAGATCCGGGCGTCCACCACGGCCCTGGTGTCGCTGGCCAAGAACTCCGGGGTCGCCGTGATCCTGGTGGGCCACGTGACCAAGGACGGCAATGTGGCCGGGCCGCGGTCGCTGGAACATCTGGTGGACGTGGTGCTCTCGTTCGAGGGTGACCGCCATTCGTCGCTGCGGCTGATCCGCGGCATCAAGAACCGGTTCGGCGCCTCCGACGAGGTGGGCTGTTTCGAGCAGCGCGCCGACGGCATCCACGAAGTGGTGGATCCGTCCGGAATCTTCGTGCACCAGCACGACAGCGCCGTCGCCGGCAGCGTGAACCTGGTGGCGATGGACGGCCGCCGGGCGATGGTCGGCGAGATCCAGGCGCTGCTGCACAAGACGCAGGCCAACATGCCCCGCCGGGCGGCGTCCGGGTTGGATTCGGCCCGCATGTCGATGATGTTGGCGGTGGCCGCCAAGCACTCCAACATGCCGACGTACGACCAGGAGGTGTACGTCTCCACGGTGGGCGGCATGAAGGTGACCGAACCGGCCGCCGACCTGGCGATCTTCCTGGCGTTGAAGTCGTCGTTCACCGACAAGCCGATCCCGCACGGCACCGTGGCGATCGGCGAGGTGGGCCTGACCGGCGAGATTCGCCGGGTCTCGTCCACCGCTCGACGCGTCGCCGAGGCCAAGCGGCTGGGCTTCACCCATGCGGTGATTCCGGCCGGGACCGACGAGGACATGCCGAGCGGTATCCGGGTGAGCAAGGTGTCCGACCTGAGCGAGGCGCATCGGGCGGCGTCGTTCGCGTCGGTGCCGAAGTCGCCGCACCAGGACCTCGGGGACGCGCCCTTCTGAGGCGGAACCTCGATTAGAACGGCGGCTCGCCGTAGTCGTCGATGATCGCTGCGAGCGCGGCCTTCTCCTGCTGCCGGACAGCCTCTTCGGCGAGACGCCGATCGTGGTTGGCCTTGCGCTCGGCGCGACGCCGCGCGTACTTGGCCGCGGTCCGAGGACGGGCCCGCCGCGGAGCATCCTCGACGGTGCCGCTCGCGGTACCTACCGCGTGCTCGCCGGCGAGCTGGTGGGTGCAGCGCAGGTAGGCCAGTCTCGGGATCAACCACTGGTTCGGCGCCAGCACCTCCACGGTCTGCCCCATCGGGGTGGTCACGCTCGAGTGGTAGCGACCATTCGAGTCGATCCACAGGTCGTCGACGAAGCCCTCCAGATTTGTTTTCACCAAATGGTGATAGCGGCACTTGGGAAGCAGATTGCAAACGCAAGTGGGGCCGCCGAGGTCGGGTCGGACGTTGTCGAACTCGGCCACATGGTCCAGATCGCACGCGAACGCCGCTCGCTCGCAGCCCGGGATGGAGCAGGTGCCCCAGAGGAAGCGCGCGATGAGGTCGGTGAGCAGATTCGGCCGGTACGGGTCGCTCGGCAAGGCGGTCTTGGCGATCACCGCGGCGGGTTCGCCGCCGTTTCCGGCGGGTGGCCGTGGGTCATCGCCCCGGCGCTCGTCCGGGGTTTCGGGGCGGGGTGCTCGTCGGTGCAGCGCCGCCTCATCGGGGCGCTCCGCAGTGTCGGATGCACTCGCAGGGGCGGGTTCGAGTAGATCGTCGAGGCGATGCTCGTGGATCACGGCGTCACCGCGGGCGGCGATCTCTCGCACATGCGCAGCCGAGATCGGCCCGTGGCCGTCGAGGTAGCCGCACTTGTCGCCACCTTCGAGGGTGGTCGCGTCGCAGAGGACGTGCACCACGATGCGGGCCGCGCGGGCGTCCAGTTCGACGTCGCTGATCTGCGCGGTGCAGCCGTCGCTGTCGCAGGTGCAGCTGAACTGCCTGCGCTGCAGCAGTGCGATCGCCGCGTCCGAGCGCGCTTGAGTCTTGGTGCGGGGGTCCTCGGGGCAGCGGCCGGCGATCACGGCGTCGAGCATCTGTCGCACCAGGCGGACGTCCTCGGCGGTCGCGGTGAGGAACAGCTGCGCCATGCCGTTGTCGAGGTCTTGGAAGCCGACGCTGCGGCCGGCCTTCGCGTTGTCGCGTTCGCGACGCTCGGCGTCGGGGTCGTGCTCGGCCACCATGCGGCGGGCCATCTGACGGGTCTTGGCCACCGACAATGCGGTGAAGCCGCCGCGGAGGCCCAGGATTTCGGCGGCGATCAGCTGGTCCAGGCGGGCCATGATCGCCTCATCGGTCACCAGCGCGGTCTCGGCGGCGATGTTGTGGAAGCGGACGCGGTCGATCAGCCCGATCCGCATCGTCGAGAAGACCGTCGGCAGACGATCCCGCGCGTCGAGGGCATCGTGGAGTAGGGCTTCAGCGAAGTAGTTGGTGCTTTCCAAATTCATCTGCAGTTCCAGCGCGGTCTGGGCCTCGAGGTCGAGCACCGACCGCTGGACGGTCGCGACGTTGGAACGCGACGCGCTTACCCGCGCGAACACCGACAGCGCCAGCCGGAAGAGCTGCCAATCGAGGAAGCAGTGCCCGTTCTTGGTGGCGGTGAGCGCCGCGAACACACCCTCGGCGGGCAGAGTCGACAGCTCGGCGTCGCGAGCAGGGAGTCCACAGTCGGTCAGATCCGCGACATGCCAGGTCGACGAGGTAATCGTCGCCATGTCTACTCACCTCCCCCAGCGAACCGGAGACACCTATCTAGATCTGGTGTTCTAGCTAAATGTTACTCCCGCCTACGACAAGAACGAGCGCTCACACCAGCTTGTGGAAAAGTCGCGACTACCGCTGGGCGGGATTGCCGCAGTGCGGGCGGTACGACTCGACGGGGTCGGGTCAGGGGAGCATTAGTGAGATTCAAGCGCCATGACAGACTCGCCGTATGCGGAAACTGCTCCTCCCTGTCGTTGCCTTCGGACTGCTCGTGACCGGTTGTTCATCTGAAGCGTCCGACGTCAGCGCCCCGGCGGAGTCGAGCGCCGTCTCGGGTACGTCCAGCACGCAGCCCGCCGCAACGACGAACGAAGTCGCGAAAGCAATTCAAGCGAAGATCCCCCAGGCTACGAAGGTTGTCGAGATCACCGAGGAGAACGATCCCAACAACCTCTTCGGTCGACCGACCGGTTACTCACAAGCGACGATAATCGTCGATAAGCGCGCAGATTGTGATGCAGGACTTGGCGTCGACTGCGGGGCGGTCATTGAGCTCTGGCCTTCCGAGGCAGCGGCGAACAAGCGGATGGCGTACATCCAATCGATCCTCGAGGACAGTCCGATCTTCGGATCGGAGTACGACACGGTCAACGGCCCGATGCTCCTGCGCGTCACTGGGAACCTGAAGCCGTCAGCAGCGAAGGCGTACGAGCAGGCTTTCACCGAGCAATAAGCAGGGCTTGAGGCTCACCTCACCGCTGGTCGAGCCACGCCCTGAGATTGTCGACGCACGCGGTCCGCTCGGTGGGGAGCGTCTGGAACCAGAGTCCACTGTGGTCGGTCTGCCACGGGCTGTTGCGTTCCTGCATGGACACCCCGTCGCCGAATACCCCGTCGCCGGCCACCTCGGGGTAGGCCAGCGCGGCGATCGGCGCCTGAAACGTGGTGGCGTAGGCATGCAGTTGGTACAGGTCTTCGCGGTCCACGCCGCGTCGGCCGCCGAGCTGCTTGTACTTCGCGTCGAGCACCGCGTCGATCGGAGTCTCCCCCACCAGCACATCCGGGTACAGGTTGCCGATGGTGCGCTGCGGGTCCACCGCGGAGCGCGCGAGGTGACCGGACACGTGCTCGGTGGTGCCGTGCCGCACCGGCCGCTCGGTGGCCAGCCCGACGCAGTGCAGCACGAACATCTCCCACAGCTCGGCCACGTCGATCAGCACGCCGTGCGTGGAGTCGTCGGCGGCGTTCACGCGCAGCGGGTCGTCGTTCAGGATGCGCCACGACAGTTCCGCGGCACGACGCCACTTGAGCGTGATCGGGCTGTAGCGGGCGGTGCGGATCTGGTGCAGCGTAGGCATGGCGGGCCGGGCACCGGCCGCGTTCCGCAGCACCGTCATCTGCTCGTCGAGGCGGGTGCCGCGCCACCGGTCGCCGGCGAGGCGCTGACCGAAGTACCTGTCGGCCAGCAGCACCGCGCGGGCCGGAGCGTTGTCGTAGCTGCGCACCACCCGGGTCGATACCACGTCGCGATGCCCACCCGCACGACGGCGCGCTGCCGCCGCCACGTCGAGCCTCCCCCGCACGGCCAGTCCGGTGGTGCTGACCTTGGTCGGAGTCCGCGGCAGCGCATGCTGGCCGGCGGTGAGCACCGACGCCCGCCACAGGGCGGCCAGGAGTTGGGTCACCACCGTGCCGGTTTCCGTGGAGTGTGCCGCCGCGTTCGGGAGTACCTGCACGTTGAGGATGGTGCCGATCCAGCCGGTGATCACGTCGGTACCCAGCCGCGGGCGGATCTCCAGCACCCGGCCCCGATGGCGGATCTCGCCGACGTACCGATTGGCCCGCCAACCGTCGACGTCGCGGGTCAGGATCGGCTCGATCGTCGGCTCGTGATCGCCGCGCAGTTGCATGTTCAGCACGAACGGCTCGGCGGAGAGTTCCGCGATCTCGGCCAACCATCGCTGCTCGTCGTCGGTGGGCCGACGTTCCCAGAACGCCTCCGAGGTCAGATCGTCGATCACCAGGCGCTCGGCCGAATCATCTTGCGGCACAGCCTTTCCCACCCCCTCGGCCATGGTCAGCCGGCCGGGCGGGACAGCAGCAGGTGCTTGAGTTCTTCGGGTTCCTCGGCGCGCCGGTCCGAGCCGGCCAGGTACTGCTCCAACACCGGCCGGATCGACAGGGACCACAGCGAGTTCAGCGGCACCAGCGGCTTCCCGTTGCCGTCCCACAGGTACTTGCCGCTGCCCCGGCCGTGGCTCTTGTTCCGCCATGCGCGGCCCACGAAGTACGGCAGGTCGGCGAAGACGGCGGCACCGAGTTCGTACTCCGGCCCCAGCTCGGGCAGTTCGCGGATCCGCGCGTTCAATCCGGTGACGCACGCGGCGAACTCGTCGAGCTGCGGCCTCGCCGCGTCCCAGTCCACCGGCACGTCCTGCTCACGCCACTGCGCCGCCCAGATCGAGTAGAGGTCGGCCTCGTCGTAGGGCGTCGCGAACCAGAAGAAGCGGCGACGCAGCGCGAAGTCCAGCGCCTCCACCGACTGGTCGATCTCGTTCATGGTGCCGATGATGTACAGGTCCGAGGGCATGCTGAACCGGATCGGCTCCCCGTCGTCGCCGTCGGCGAACAGCTCCAGCTCGGTGTCCCGCTTGTCGCGTTCCATCGCACTGAACGCCTCGCCGAACATGGTGCTCAAGTCGGTCCGATTGATCTCGTCGAGGATCAGCACGTGCGGCAGGGCGCGCTCGCCCAACTCCGCCCGCTCGACGCGCATGCGGTTCACCAGCCGCGGCAGCGCACCGAGCTGGTGGGTCGTGCCGCCGTCGGCGTCGAGACGCAGGCCCACCATGAACTCGGCGTACCCGTACGACGGGTGCATCTGCAGCCGCGTGACGTTGGCGGCCACCGCCCGGTCCGCCCGCTCCAGATCGTTGAAGTAACCGCCCACACCCCACCGCTGCACGGCCGCGGTCCTGATCAACGTCTCGGCCAGCCGCATCGCCCGGTAGGTCTTGCCGGTGCCGGGCGGGCCGTAGAAGACGATCTGCTTCTTGAACGCCACCGCGAACGCCGGATCGTCGGCGTCGTCGTCGACGGATCGGCTGACGGGGCGCCAAATCGGTTCCAAGTCCGCGCCGTAATAGTCGCGGCGGTCCTCACCCCAGTCGGGCAACCGTTGCTTCAGCGCCTGCCGGATCGAGTACAGCTTCTCGTCCTGGCCGGCCTCCGGGCCCGTCGAGTCGAGTTCGGCGAAAGCCCTGAGTATCAAGGCCTTGTGATCGTTCGACGCGATCCGCTCGAAGTACTCCGGATACAGCAGGTGGCACACCAAATGACGCATCGCGTCGCTCTGCCGCTCCCCCTCCTCGGCGAACCGCACAAAGCCCCACGGGTCGTCGTGGAGGAGTGCGGCCCGCTCTGCCGGAGACTTCTCCTTGATCCGCAGCACCAGCTCCATCAGGTAGCCGACGTGCAGGTCCTGGCGAGAGTTGTAGTACTGACCGGCGTTGGCGACCCCGCCGCTGAGCACCTCGTACACGGGGCTGCCGCTGTTCACGTGCAGGTCCGGGTGGTCGGACCCGATGGTGGCGTTGATCATCTCCACCTTGCGGTCCCGGCCGACAGCGACCGTCGGCAGGTAGTACATCAGCAGGCACTCGGCGGCCAGCAGCCGCACTTCGACGCCGGCGCCCTCCAGTTGCAGCTGCCACTTGCTCGCGAAACGGCCGCCGCCCTCGGCACCTTCCAGAAGGTTGCCCCAGAACCGGTTGTTCAGTTCGACGAGGCGACCGTGCGCCCAGACGTCCGGGTACTGCTCGGGATACAACAGGGACGCGTCGCCGATGAGCGACCCCTCCCGCCAGCGGGTGCAGAGAGCGTCGAGTCCCGCGCGATCGGATTCGTGATGAACTGCCACGACCCGATCATCTCACCCGCGTCCGACATTTCGGCTGCTCACCGACGGCCGTGATGAAGCAGGGCGGCACCCCGCCAGACGGCCCTGCACAACATGATGTGCACACCATGTTGTGCAGAGACGACCGGCAGGCCCCGTCGAGCGGGACCCGCCGACCGAACCCGACCGCTAGTAGCGCAGCGACCGCTCGCGTCGTCCGCCGCGACGATCGATCCACTCGATGTAGCCGCACCCGTCGATGTCGCAGCCCCGGAAGCGGCCCGTGTACTGGTAGCTGCCGGCGTAGCCCGCGGCCATGCCGTAGGCGTAGTCGTCGTTGGCGACGCCGCGGATCACGATGAGCTCGTTGCCGTGCTCGTCGTCCACCGCCCACTCGAACGTCCGCGGCAGACGCATGGGCACCCCGTCGGGCGTGGTGACGGTCGGCAGGTACTCGTGCACGCGGTGGCGATATCCGCTGCCGTAGGTGTGCGAGCTTCCGTCGAGGCTGCGCACGTAGACCAGCCGCTGCAGCGGCACTCCCCCGAGGCCCAGCACCTCGACCATCAGCACCTGCGTCTGCGCGTCGATGTTCAAGATCTGGTACGTGAACAGCCGCATAGGGATCGGGACGTCGGTGCGGCCGCGCGCGTACTCCCACGTGCACAGCCCGGACGTCACGATGGGCTCGGCGGCCCCGGCCGGCCGGAAGGTGCCCTCGTATTCGCAGAGAACGCTCCAGTGGTCGTACAGGCCGGGAATGTGCACGAAGTGGGAGATGGCGCGGGACGGGCGGATGGTCAGCTCGGCCTCCAGCCCGTCGGTGGCCGCGGACATCTGCAGCTTGCCCTGCGACCGTGTGATCGTGAGGCCGTCGCCCACCGCCAGCCGACTCCGATCCGGCGGGGTGTCACAGTCCTTCGAGATGCTGTAGGCGGTGAAGTTGTCGCGCGAGACGGCCGAGCCGAGAAGCAGCCAGGCGGTGTCATCGGGCTCGTGCGGAGTCAGTTCCGGCGCCGCGAAGATCGGCACGTTGGTGGCGGTCCCGAAGATGGAGATCATGTCGAAGAAGCGCACCGGCTCCGGCAGGCCCGGGACCATGATCCCGTAGTGAACCACCTTCCACCCGCCCTCGGGCAAGTGCTCGGGCACCTCGTCGGAGTAGCCGCGCCGATTCGCCGGCTCGATGCGGTTCACCACTTTGTAGGTCAGGAGATCCCACACCTTTGCTCCCAGGTCGGCAGCCGACATCCTGTGCCCCTTTCCGTTGACCGACAGGTGCCGGGGAGGCAGGAGCCGTCGGTCGGCCCCGCTTCCCACGGCAACCGACCATATATGACCGTCGGTCATATCGAAAGGTTCGGACCTCCGGGACCATCGTCGACGACGCCGCCGCCGCCGAGCATGCTCGCGAGGAGGGCGAGGATCCGCCGGATCCGGTCGGCGGTCTGGTCGGCCGACTCGGCCGGGTGCCGCATCGACCAGGTGACCGAGGTGGTGACGATCGCGAGCCAGAACTGCGCCAGCAGCCGCTCGTCGCCGCCCTCGTGCGGGGCGTCCGACGAGGCGACCAGCTCGGCCACCGACTCGACGCCCACCACGGACACGGCGCGTCGATAGTGGTCGACCAGCTCGAACTCCTCCATGCCGGGGTGCACGCTGGTGTCGAACATGATGAGGGCCCAGTCGGCGGGGCTCTGCTCGATGGCCCGCAGGATCGCGGTGATGGTCCCCACGGCGCGGTCGGCGTAGGTGCCGCGCTGGGCGCTCACCACGTCACCGAGGATCCGCTCGCCGGCGGCGCGAACGCACTCGCCGTACAGCGCACCCTTCGACGTGAAATAGCTGTAGACCAGCGGCTTGGTCACGCCGGCCTGCGCGGCGATCGCCGCGACCGACGTATTGGCGTATCCCTGCTCCACGAACATGGCACTCGCGGCAGCGAGGATGGCCGCCATCCGCTCGGCCTTGGGCACGCCCTTCGTCCCTCGTCCTGACATACGACGATTCTCCCCCGCCCGCGCTCGGCCGTCGCCCGGGGGCCGAGACCGCCCGAAGCGGCCTCGCGGGTGCGGCCGCTACTGCGGGATGGAGGCCGGGTCGTCGGCGACGATCCGCCAGTTGATCCGGTCGTCGACCACCGACACCACGGTGGCGGTGTACGGGTACCACTCACCGAGGATCTGCACCTGGCACGCCTGGGTGTATCCGATGGTGCCCTCCAGGCCTCCATCGCAGCGGATCTCGGGCAGATTGTTCGGATCCTTGGCGAGCTGCTTGGCCGAGTACTCCTCCACCGTCTCCTTCGGCAGGCTCAGCTTGCTCGACTTCTCCGTGAACGAGACCTTGGTGGAGAACGCCGGCTTCGACGAGTCGGGGCTGCCGCCCACCTGCACGCTGGCCGAGCAGCCGGTGACGGCCAGCGCCGCTCCCGCCAGCCCCGCAACCAGCACCTGACGCACCCGACGACTGTTCATGACCGGTTCCTCCTGGCAGCAGTTGGTTGCTGACAGTATTGACCCCCGGCGGTGTTTTCTCAGGGAAACTTCAGATTCGCCGTCTTACGGGCGTGAGAGCGACGCCGAGTCGGCGTACTTGCCGAAGTGTTCCTTCAGATCGATCTCGATGAAGATGGCCGACGCGGAGGCGACGATCTCGGTCGGGTCGCCGAGGTGCGCGGTGGCCCGGACGAACACCTTCCGACGTTCCTTGGCGACGACCTCGGCATTGAAATGCAGCGTGGTGCCGATGGGGATGGGTTTGCGGAAGTCCACCTGCAGGTGCCCGGTGACCACGGGCGTGCCGATGATCAGCGGCGTGGTGCCGAGGACTTCGTCGAAGGCCGCGGTGAGGACGCCGCCGTGGATCACGCCGGGCCCGCCCATCATCCACTTCTCCACCGTCATCTCGGCGGTGGTGGCGAAGCCTTCGCCGGCGTAGACGGTCACGTGCAGACCGCCGGGGGCGTCGTCGCCGCAGCCGTGGCACAAATTGTGGTGCAGACGGAACGGTTCGCCGGGTGCCGGGGCCTTCGGATGACGGCTCATCGGATCTGACACGTCCGGGATGCTGAAACTGGTGCTCACCTCACGTGACGATAGTCCATCGATGCCACCGGCCCGGATTCCGTCGGTGTCGACGGAATCCGGGCCGGTCAGGCAGTGCGGAGGACTACTACTTCTTGTCCTCGTCCTTGTCCTTGTCGCCACCACCGACGCCGCCGATGATGCCGCCGATGATGCCGGGCAGCAGGTCGTTCAGCGAACCGGCGCTCGACAGCTGGCCTTCGGACGAGCCCAGGCCGGCCATATCCATGGAACCGAGGATCGCTTCACCGGCATTCGGCACCTTCACGGTGGTGCAGGCGGTCATGTCCGGCATGTTCACGTAGCCGAGCGGAGGCTTCGGCGTTGCCTGGAACGCGGCACCACCGCTGGTGAGCTTGGTACCCGGAAGCACCTTCGAGGGAATCTCGTAGGTGTACTCGGCCGTGAACGCCCTACTGGAGAACACCGCCCAACCGGTGTGCGAAATCTTCCAGCGGTCGCCGTCAGCCTTGACCGCACCCGGGGAGATCGGGGTCTCTTCGATCAGGCCACCAAAGGCGCCACCGCCACCGAGAATCCCGCCGATCAGCGTAAACGCCTTGACCTTGACGGTCGGCTTCACACCCTTGAGTGCGGTCGGAGGCGTATCCCACACATCCTGGACGTAGGGATTGCCGGCACTGTTGGTACTGAGCGAGAGTGCGTAGGTCACCGTGCCGCCAGCCACGGCGCGACCCTTGACGGCCTTTTCGAAGCCGTAGTCGACAACGAGGGTGTACTTCTTGGTCGACGAACTCTTGCACGTGGCAGCGTCCGCGGTGCCGACACCGGTGGTGGTGGCGACGCCGGTGAGACCGCCGCCGAGGACAGCCGCGGAGGCGGCGACGCTGATCAAGCGGCGCGAGATAGTGCGTGACATGGGGTAGTGCTCCATTTCTGGTGAATTAGTGTCGAATTCGACGGCCGAAGGACTGCGGATTCGCACATACGTGGAACCCGACTGGTCAGCGCAGGTTTACTTCTTGGCGCAGGTCGTGGTGTCGACTTCGTAGACAGAGTTGCCGTTCTGAATCGAGACCTTGTTATTGCCGACGGCCGGCCTGTCGCCTTCCTCCAGCGGAACCGAGCAAACGGGGTCAGTGCCACCGTCGTGGAAGACCCCCAACTCGCGTCGGTCTCCCGACACCCGGATGGCGATAGTGATCGTAGGTTCAGCCTGCGACTCCGCGGGCGAAGTGGCCGACGGGGCTTCGCTGGTCGACGGCGCCTCGCTACTCGGCGGAGCTTCGGCGCTGGACGGCGCTTCGCTGGCTGACGGTTCCGGACTCATTGAAGGCTCTTCACTCTTCGAAGGCAATGCAGTCTCGCCCGCAGACTTGGACGGATCAAACGCTCGATTCTGCGTGTTCCTGCTGTAGTTCTTTTGTGGCTCCCACGCCGCACTGTCTTCCCACGCATCGACATTGGGTGCGTCCGTGAACTTTGACGAACACTTCGTATACACCCCTGAACTGGCGTATACCGACCAGCTGAGGTAGCCGCTCGACATGATTCTTGTTGCATCCGTGGCACCACTGGCAACGTTGACCGTGTAAACCCTGACACGATCATCTCCCGCACTACTGGCCCGATAACGGTACGACGTGTCGGTCGTAAAAAAGTCAGCGCGTACGTTTGAGGGGTTATTGTTGCGGAGCACCAACACTCGATATTTCATGCCGGCAATGGCCGGCCAGCTAAATAGGGCTGCGGTGTTTGCTTTTCCTGCGTCATAGTCAGTCTTGCACGTCAGATCTACCAGCGGCGTCGGGAAGAAGTTCTGGCTCGCAATCTGCGACACCTGGGCCGTGGTTTCATCTGTGGTCCCGGCGAGGGTCGCGGTGGTCTGGACCACGCCGACCACGGCGAGCGCCGAGGCGCCGCCGATGGCCATCATCGCCCGCTTGGACGGCAGTTTGCCGCGGATGGTGGAGAAGAGATTAGCCACGGTGGGCCTCCTGGAGCTGAGCCTCGCCGTCGGCGGGCTGGTCGGTTTCGGAGTGGGGTGCGCCGAGGGGCGCAGCGGTTTCGGGTTCGTCGGTACCCGGACGACGCAGTGGACCGAAGGCGAGCATGAGCAGTGCACCGGCCAGTACGCCACCAAGGAAGATCGCCGTCCGACTCGAGAGCCAAGCGGCGACGTAACCGAGGCCCGGGACACTGGTGATCACCCGGTCGGCTTCGGTCACCACATACGGCGACCCATCGGCGATCGGATTCGCGTCGCCCTTCAGGGTGAGCGAGACGGCGCCTTCGCCGGCCGGTTCCACGGCTATTACGCGGTGGGTGATCCGGGTACCCGAATCGTTCTCGACGCTCACGACGTCGCCCACGCGGAGGTCCGCGGCCGGCACGGTGCGCGCCAGTGCGAGCGATCCCGTGGTGATCTGCGGAGCCATGGAGCCCGAGCGGAACACGAGCGGAGTGATCCCGAAGATCATCGATGCCACCGCCACCACCAGGCAGAGCAGGCCCGCGACGGCCCCGACGTTGAGCGCTAGCTCTCGCCGGGACCGGCGTGGCGCCGTCGCTGCTATGTGCTGACTGGACATCGGATCAGGCCTGGGTCGCTACGAACTGGAAGTCGATCGAGAGCGCCGACATGCGGGCCGCGATCGGCGCGTTGGAATCGAGCGTGATCTGGAAGCACAAGTCGTCACTGTCGCCGACTGCAAGTGTCGGACTGGCCGAGCTGATGGCGACCGGGCCGAGCCCCAGTGCCGTGCCGCCGGCATTGACTGCCGTGCCGCCGCTGCAAGTGGTGCCGACCACGGTGGCGCCCCGATAAACATTCACCTTGAGGTTCTGGGCGAAGGCCGCGGCGCTGGCGTCGCCGTAGCCGGCGGTGCCATTGTCCTCAGAAAGGGCCTTGATCGTGTAAGTGAAAGGCGCGCTGCCGGTGTTCTTGACCGGGAGCTTGCCCGCGAGCGTGGCACCTCGCGCGAGGTTGGTCTTGCTCAACGCAGCGAGCTCGGTCGTCGGACGCTCACCGTTCAGTTCCATCTGCACGTTGACCGCGCTGGTGGAGAACATGCCGGTTGTCGCGACGGCCTGGTCGGACCAGGCGGCAAGGGTGCCGACTGCTCCGAGGCCAAAGACCATGCCGAGGGAGGCGATGGCGCGAGCACGAGTCCAGCCGGTCTCACCGACGAGGCGGCGGACCCGCGACCCCTTGTCCGGGGTGGGAGTGGGAGAAGACATCTGTTCTGCCTTAGTCATTGGATAACGGGTATCGGTTGGGTGATCGCGGACGACGGTTCCGTCGGCGAACCGCAGGTGACGCATTGCGACGTCAACCGCGTGGTGGCCGGCGGAGAAGAACCGGCGGGCTGAGCGAACTCGTGGGAGTGCGGCCCCGGCTGGTACGGCGCGCGGCTCGCCGTGGGCGCGTGTTCACCGGGCGGGCGGGGCGGTCCCACCAGGGGGCCGCTACCGGGAGGCGGTCCGGCCTTCGGCGAACCTTGGTCCGGTGAAGCCTCATCGGGCTCCGGTGTGTCCTTGCCGCGGTCGCGGTAGCTGGAGTACCACATCCACAGGGCATAAGCCCCGAGGCCGCCAGCGATCAGCACGACGAGAATGCTGCGGCTGGAACCGGAGATCAGCGAGTTGATCCGGCCGACATACGGGACCGAGTACCAGAGCCGTCCGCGGATCTGCTCCTCGACCAACTGCACCGCGTCGGCGGTGTTGTTAGCGTCGCCCTTGGTGATGAACCGTCGCACACCGGATGCGTCGTAGACGATGCTGACGATGCGGTGGGTGGTGACCGACGGATTGCCCGACTCCGGCTGAAACGTGATCACGTCACCGGCCTCGAGCTGGTCGCCTGCGGTCGGCTTCACCACGATCAGGGTTCCGGGCGGATAGGTGGGTTCCATCGAACCGGTCAGCACCGTGTAGGCGGTGGAGCCGGTCAGTCGCGGGACCACCACGAGCGCTGCGAGCAGCGCGACGGCGGCGGCCAGCAACGTCCAGGACAAGATGTTCTTGACCCACCACATGGGCGGCGTCGCATCTTCGTCGTGGCTCGTTGCCTTTGCCGACGCCTCGCCCGAGACCGGCAGAGCACCGGTCTCGGCGGTGTGGTGTTTCCCGCGACCGAACATCATGCGCCGCTGACCGAGCTCGCGCCGAAGGTGAAGGTGGCGTTGGAACTCTGCGAGACGCCGGCGTTGTCGGCGATCGTCACGCGCAGGCACAGGACCTCAGTGGTATTGGCCGGCACGGTGCGGGCAGCGGTAGAAGCCTGAGAAGCCGCGCCGTTGTAGAGCACTTCGCCCACGTCCTCGGTCGGGGTGCAGGCAGCTTCATTGGCGACCTTGGCGACGCGCACCAGAAGGGGTGCCGCCGTCTTACCGGCTTCGGCCTGTACGCCGACGCTGTTCAGCTTGTAAGACATCTTCACGTTGCCGGAGTTGATCACCGGCAGCGGCTTCTGGACGCTGTCACCCGGGGAGGCGTCCGGGAGCGTCAGTCCACTCAGATCGAACGCTTTAACACCGTCGCCCACCGAGATGTCGAGCTTGCCGGCGGTGACGGTGCTGGCTCCGCCGCCGGGCACTTCCGAACGCCACAGTGCGCCGGTCTGCTGGATGGAAAAGAATCCCACCAGCAGAACCGCCGCCGCTGCGAGCGCCCATTTGAGTTGGGGCTTCACAATCTTCCCTTACTTGGCCGTTACTGCTTCTGGGTCAGGGTGACCGAGACGCCGGACAGCACGCCGGTCTTGGTCATGGTGTCGTTGTCGGCGCTCGGGCTGAACGTGACCACGGTGCTGACATCGTGGGACGTGGTACCCGGCTGGTTGACCTGCACGGTTCCGCCGCCGGTGTTGGTGGCAGTCAGGGAATTTGCCAGGTCGCCGCTCACGCCGGTGAGGGTCGGAACCAGTTCAGCCTTCAGGTTCTGGCCGACCAGGGTGACGTCATAGGTGGCCGTGTACTGGATCTGGTCGCCGGGAACCAGCTTGATCGCCTCCAAATTGGGGATAGCCGCACCGGGGGTGGTCCCATTGACCCATGCCCAGCCGCCGGTGCCTGCCTTCTGGACGACGTTCAGCGAGCCAGCGGTGATGGTGCCACCGTCGGTAGCTTGGGTGTTGGAGTTCCACGCGGCCATGGTGCCAGCGCCGCCGGCCAGGATGGCTGCGCCGGCTGCTGCGGCGAGGGCGCCCTTGGTGACCTTGTTCATTGATGTTGCCTTACTGTTCGTGGGCGGTCCGGGGGTTCCCGGGACGCTTGAGGGGGGAGGGGTCCGCACCGGTGGTCCGGTACGGACGGGGTGGTTGCGCGTGGCAACCGTCTAAGGCCGGGGAATCACCGAGGGGTTGGTGCGGCCGAAGTCTTTGTTGGGGCGGGCCCGCGTCAGCGGGTGGTGATCGCCGGGGAGTTCAGGTCGATCAGCTGCTTGGACACGCTCGATCCGCTGCCGAGGCTGCCGGTGTCGCCGCACTTCTGTCCGAGGCTGCCGAACAGGTCCACGCCGGCCAGCGAACCGGATTCGCAGTCGCCGCCGCCGTTGCCGCCGCCCGGGGCGACCTCTTCGAGCGAGAACGACCAGCCCGGATTGATCGTGAAGCCCTGGGCGGTCTCACCGGCCGGGATTCCGAGGAAGAGCTTCACTTCCATCGGGACGTTCTTGGTCACATTCTTGGCGGCCACCTCGATACCGAAGTTCCCCGCCGGCGCCAGGTTCTTCCGTACGCCGATCTGCGTGCCGAGGTCGGCGCGGACATACGCCGAGCCATTGCCGCTCACCGACCAATTCCCGGCGTACACCTGGAACTTGGCGGGCTCGTCGCAGACGTTGCGGATCTTGACGCTGCCGTTGAGCACCTCGTTGACCGTGGTCCCGATGTCCGGAATTGGAATGTTCCCGGTCCAATCGATGGCGGCGTCCGCGTCTGTGATCCAGTTGTTGCCGGTCGACGAGAACTCGAGGCAATTGTCAGGAAGGTTGTCACCAGGCGCAGCCTGGGCGCTACCGGCACCCAGGCCGGCGAGTGCGGCGGTGGCGGCGCCGGCGACGGCCAGCGCACCTGCCCGGCGCACGAAGGAAACTTTTGAAACACGCTTTTGCATGATTCGTACTCTGACAGACCCAGTAGCCAGATTCCACGGCTCAGCGGCAAGAAAAGTTGTCCGACGCCATCGAACGTCAAATTTGTGACATGTCTCGCACGGATCGTGCCGCACCGACCCGCACCACCCTCATCGCTGCCGACCTGCACAAACAGCGCCAGAATCGGAACCGAGCCATGTCACTCCAATATAAAACTGTGATCTACGTCACTTCTGAATGTCGGCACAAATTTGACTAATACGGACGGCTTGATCCGGCGAAAAACCACCTCTGCACTCGACAAACGCCAGAGTGGGACGCTAGCGTTCGGGATGTCTCACGCGGGCGTAAGTCCAGGTCAGAACCGAACTGCTCTCCGATTCACTCGCCGGCCCACGCCGGCGGCGATGGAGGGCAACCTTCCGGATTCGATCGACTGCGGCTGCATGAAACACACCGCGTTGTCATGTATCGCACAGGGCGACGCAGTCGGATCAAGGTCCGCATCGGTCTGGTGACGGCAACCATGCCCCACCCGAGCGGGAAGCGCAGTGTTTCCCAAAGCGCGCAAACCGACCGATGCAGAACCGTAATCTGACACAGTCACCCCCCTTCTGAGCCAGGAGTACGTGAACCGTGAAGTGCACACCGCGCCGTACCGCGCCGGTCGCCGTTGACACGACGACGTTCACACATCCGACGTTTTATCGTCACGTGACATCAAACGATGGGCCCACCGGCACAGCCGGACAACCCTGAAGGCGGCGATCGTCAGCGCCTGAACCGGCACAGACCGCCCCTCGCCTTCCGACCCCAGCCCGCCTGACCCCCGACCTGCCGAACCCCCTCGAGGAGATCACCATGACCACCGCCCGCACTCGCCTGGCCGCCGGCCTCACCACCGGCGCAGCAGCCGCGTTCGCACTCGCCCTCGCCGCAGGCACCGCCACCGCGGCCGGCGACAACATCGAGTGGTACGAAGACGAT
>NZ_JBHLWV010000029.1:0-53764 GCF_042432625.1 Gordonia phosphorivorans
ACGTGTAGGAACTTCCATGATCACACCCCAGGGCCCACCTACATGTTGTGGTCGCCCGCGCTCGGCCCGAACCTCACCTACGCACTCTTAGATCCGAAGAGCCGCTATCACATTGTATTTTCGGCTTTCTCAAACCCCTACCGCCCACTCAGCGACCTCGTATGGCTAAGGTGCCCATGGCCTCCGTCCGAAATCCCCTCCCCGGCCAGATTCGTCGAAAGAAGTTGATGCCAGTTGTTGGCCCATCAACAGCCGGTACACGCGAGCGCACCGCGCAGTCAGGCGAGGTGGTGGGTGAGGAAGTCGATCTGGTGGGTCACCGCCTGCTCGAACCAGTCGAAGCCCTCGAAGATGTCGAAGTGGTCGCACGGGTAGT
Source organism: Gordonia phosphorivorans (assembly GCF_042432625.1). Taxonomy (NCBI): domain Bacteria; kingdom Bacillati; phylum Actinomycetota; class Actinomycetes; order Mycobacteriales; family Gordoniaceae; genus Gordonia; species Gordonia phosphorivorans. The sequence continues at coordinate 377 of NZ_JBHLWV010000029.1, forward strand.
GGCGCACCTGCGCGCGGGCGGAGAAGGCGGCCTTGGCTGCGGCGTGCGGCGGTGCGGCCTGGTCGAAGTCGGCGATCTGCACCAGCGTCGGCGCACTGATCTGGTGGGCCGACTTGTCGGCGCGGAAGCTGCCCAGCTCCAGACCGATGGCGGCGTCCACCTCGTTGCGCCAGGTGGGACCGGCCACCGCGAGGTAGTTCTCCAGGTAGCCGGGACCGGACAGCGCGGCACCGGAGCCGGGCGGACCGACGACGGTCATCATGGTGGGTGCACGGCCCAAGCGGGACTTGAGTGCACTGCCGACCGCGCGCGACGTCGACTTGGCGACGCCGGCCACCCCCAGCTGCGGGTAGTGATGGATACCGGCGGCCAACCCGCTGACCAGCGGCACCATCGCGATCACCGCGGCCAGGTCGTCGCGCCCGGACGCCACTTCGAGGACCAGACCGCCGGCCAGCGAGACGCCCCAGAGGATCACGCGGGAGCGGTCCACACCCGGCTGCACCGCCGCCGCGGCCATCGCGGCCCGGTAGTCATCGGCCTGCCCGGTGAGCGAGATGTGCTGGCGGGGCTCGCCGTCGGACTCGCCGTAGTGGCGGTAGTCGAAGGCGAACACGGCCAGACCGGCAGCCGCGAGGCGCTCCGCGAACGGCTCCAGGCCGGAGTCCTTGGTGCCGCCGAAGCCGTGCGCCATCACCACCACGGGGACGGCGCCGTCGTCGCCGGCGAACGGCGAATCAGCGGCCGCGGAGAAGAACCACGCCGCGCACCGCGTGCCGCCGGAAACGAAATCCACTGATCGACGGCTCATGCGTCGACTCCCGCCCATTCGGGCGCACCGGCCTGCTGGGCGCGGGCGTACCCGGCCGGCAGTTCCTTGGTGCGCAGGTCGTGCTCGTACAAGAAGTGGTCCAGCTGCTGCGTGTGCCGCGGACGGTGCAGCATGTGGCCGGTGTAGAACTCGGTGTCGGACGCGATCACCTCGTGCATGGTCGGCACCGGCGGCGGCACGTACTTGCCGACCGCGTAGGCGCCGATGATCCGCGTCTGCGCCTCCACGAACGGGAACAGCGTGGGGGTGGCCTGCGCGAAACCGGCGAACACCACGTCGTCCATGCCCGGGTAGAAGATCCGCTTGTACAGGTCGATCTGGTTGTCCGGCGCGCTGATCACGTCCTCGTCGAAGAACGGGAAGGTGATGTTGTAGCCGGTGGCGTAGATGATGATGTCGAACTCGTCGCTGGTGCCGTCGACGAAGTGGACGGTGTCCCCGTCGAGCCGGTCGATGTCGCCCTTGGCCACCACGTCGCCCGAACCCAGGCGCAGCGGCAGTTCCACCGACTGCGTCGGGTGCGCCTCGAAGAACTTGTGGTTCGGCGTGGGCAGACCGTACTGCTCGGGTCGACCCGCGGTGAACGGCTGCATCACCTGCGCGAACTTGCGCTGCCAGGCGAACGGGATGTGCGGGCTGGTCTTGTAGTACTTATCGGCCGGCTGACCGGCGAAATACTTCGGCACGATCCACGCGCTGGACCGGGTGGACAACGTCACCTGGGTCTCGAGCGCCTTGGACGACAGTTCGACGGCGATGTCGGCCGCGCTGTTGCCCAGGCCCACGATGAGGATGCGCTTGCCCGCGAAGTCGAGCGGGTCGCGCGGATCGATGTACTGGTGCGAGTGGATCTCGGTGCCGCTGAACTCCCCGGGGAAATTCGGCCAGCGCGGATCCCAGTGGTGCCCGTTGGCCACCACGAGCAGATCGAACCGACGCTGCTCGCCGCGCTGGGTGGTCAGCTCCCAGCCGCCGCCGTCGAGGCGTCGAGCATGGGTCACGCCGTTCTCGAACTCGATGGCCTCGCGCAGACCGAAGGCGTCGACGTAGTCCTCCAGGTACTGCTTGATCTGCGAGTGGTGCGGGAAGTCCGGGTAGTGCTCGGGCATCGGGAAGTCGCGGAAGCTGAGCTGGTGCCGCGAGGTGTCGATGTGCAGCGAGCGATACGCCGACGAGTGGCCGTTCGGATTGCCGAAGGCCCAGTTGCCGCCGATCCGATCCGAGCTCTCGAAGCAGGTGTACGCCACGCCGTAGTCGGCGAGCTGCTTGCCGGTGGTGAGGCCGCTGATGCCGGCACCGATGATGGCGACCGAAGGTGTTGCCGTCATGCGTCGAGCTCCAACTTTCCGGCGAGCTTGGCGAGGTATCCCGAGGCGCGTTCCACGCTGTCGTCGGGCAGTCCGTAGAGGACTTCGGTGACGCCGAGTTCCCGCCACTTGTCGAGGCGTTCGGGAATCGGCTTGACATCGAGCACCACGATCCGCGGCGCGCCCTCGCGCCCGGCGTCGCGCCAGATCTGCTGGCACAGCTGCACCGAGCCCTCGATGTCCTCTTCGCGCGGGGTGGTGATCCAGCCGTCCGCGCTGCGGGCGATCCACTTGAAGTTCTTCTCGTTGCCCGCGGCCCCGACTAGGACCGGCATGGTGGACTTCGGCTTGGGCCAGGCCCAGCTGGGGCCGAACTCCACGAACTCGCCGTGGTACTCGGCTTCCTCCTGCGTCCACAGGGCCCGCATGGCCTCGAGGTATTCGCGCAGCATGGTGCGACGTCGACCGGGCGGCACGCCGTGATCGGCCATCTCGTCGAGGTTCCAGCCGAAGCCGACGCCGAGCGTGACGCGCCCGCCGGAGAGGTGGTCGAGCGTGGCGATGGTCTTGGCCAGGGTGATCGGGTCCGACTGCACCGGCAGCGCCACCGCGGTGGCCAGGCGGATGCGTTCGGTCACCGCGGCGGCCGCCGCGAGCGTGGTCCACGGATCGAGGGTGCGCAGGTAGCGGTCGTCGGGCAGCGACGAATCACCGGTACCCGGGTGCGCCGCCTCCCGCCTAGTGGGGATGTGGCCGTGTTCGGGCACGTAGTACGACGCGAAGCCGGCCTGCTCGATGAGCGGCGCGAGGATCTGCGGAAGCAGACCGCGGTCGCTGGTGAACTGCACGATTCCGAAGTCCACGGAACCTCCTGGGATGCGATGAACGTGACTGATGCACAATTTTAGACAGATCTCTGGACACCTGTCCGGAAATTCTGCAAGCGGGCCGTTTCAGAAGCGGCGGACGTCGCGGAAGATGCCGTTGCCGGGTGTCGCCCGACTGATCGCATCCGCGGCGAGCACCACCGCGGCCGACGTCCAACAGCTCTTCTCCACCGGCCACCGCTTGCCGTCGTCGTAGACCAGGCCGGTCCAGTACGAACCGTCCGGATCCCGCAGGTGCCCGATCGACGCGATCAGCGCGATGGCGGCCTCGGTGTCGCCGAGCGCCTCCAGCGCCAGCGCGAGTTCGCTGGTCTCGGCCCCGGTGACCCAGGGACGGTGGTCGACGCAGCGGATGCCGAGGCCGTCGACGACGAACTCGTCCCACCGCTGCGCGATGCGCTCCTGCCCCTCGCGTCCGCGGATCGCGCCGCCGAGCATCGGGTAGTACCAGTCCATGGAGTGATCGCTCGGCGGCTCGAAGACCTCCGGCTGCTCGCGGAACGCGAGCCCGAGCGCCGCCAGCGCGGCCTCCCAGTCCGGTTCGGGTGCACCGATCTCGTCGGCGATGCGGACGGCGCAGTCGAGTGCCTGATAGATGCTCGCGTTGCCGGTGACCAGCGCTTCGTCGAACATCGCGTAGGTCACGTGGTCGGCACCCCATCGGAAGGCGCCGTCGTTCCGCTGGAACCGGCACACCAGATTGATCGCCGACCACACGGTGGGCCACATCCGCTGCAGGAAGGCACCGTCGCCGGTGATCAGGAAGTGATGCCACACGCCGACGGCGATGTAGGCGCAGAAGTTGGAGTCGATGCCCGGCACCGTGACGACGCCGACGTCGGTGCGAATCGGCCACGAGCCGTCCTCGCGCTGCGTGCGCCGCGACCACTCGTAGGCGGCTTCGGCCTCGGCGAGGAAGCCGGTGGCGCTGAGCGCCATGGCCGACTCGACGTGATCCCACGGATCGGTCTGCCCGCCCGGGAACCAGGGCATGGCACCGGACGACTCCTGCATGCGCGCCACGGCCTCGCCGGTCGCGTTGATCGACACGGCGGCGAGGACCCCGGGCACATGCGGGCGGCCGCCGCCGCGCTCCCCGCTCGCCGAATCAGGTACCGCCGCCGAGATGGTCATTCAGGCAGGCTTCCTCAGGTACAGCGCCACCGACTTGCCGACCAGCGGATTGAGGACCTGCTCCCCCACCCGGGTGACCCACGGCTTGCTCATCATGTCCCAGACCAGCATCTTGTGATAGCCGCGGACCAGCGGATTCTCGTTGTTCTCCACACCGACGGCACACTTGAGCCACCAGTAGGGCGCGTGCAGCGCGTGGGCGTGATCGGAGCCGGTCACTTCCAGGCCGGCCGCTTCGAGCTTGGTCGCCAGATCGGAGGCCCGGTAGATGCGGACGTGGCCGCCCTCCACCTCGTGGTACTCGTCCGACAGCGCCCAGCAGATCTTCTCCGGCCAGTAGCGCGGCACCGTCACCGCGGCCATGCCGCCCGGACGCAGGATCCGCACCATCTCGGCGATCGCGGCCTCGTCGTCGGGGATGTGCTCCAGGATCTCCGACATCAGCACCACGTCGAAGCTGTCGTCCTCGTACGGCAGGCGCAGCGCGTCGCCGACCTCGGTGCGGCCGACGGCGTACTCGGGTGCCTCACCGGCCACCGCGAGCGCACCGAACATCTCGGCGACGTCGGCCATGTCCTGGGTGTTCTGGTCGAAGGCCGTGACGTCGGCGCCGCGGCGCAGCATCTCGTACGAGTGGCGGCCCTGGCCGGCACCGATGTCGATGGCGCGGACGCCCGGACCCACGCCGAGGCGATCGAAGTCGACGGTCAGCATGCGGCGTTCTCCTTGGGTGTGGTCGGGACTTCGGGGGTGCTCGGAACTGGGGGATTCTCGAGCGGCAGGCGGGCCCCGCGGGTCACCGCGATGGCCGCGCGGTAGCGCTCGGCCGTGGCGGCGGCGACGGCCGCCCAGCTGTAGTTCTCGGTGACGCGGGTCCGGCCCGCGGTGCCGAACTCGGCGGCGAGGTCGGGGTCGTCGAGCAGTTCGCGCAGTGCCGCGGCCAGGCCCTCGGCGTCCCGCGGATCGACGAGCACCGCGGCGTCGCCGACCACCTCCGGGATCGCACCGGCGCGGGTGGCGACCAGCGGCGTGCCGCAGCTCATCGCTTCCACGGCCGGCAGCGAGAAGCCCTCGTAGAGCGACGGGACGCAGGCGATCTCGGCGCTGGCCAGCAGCGCGGCCAGTTCGTCGTCGTCGAGTCCGGAGACCACGGAGACCTTGTCGCCGATGGACAACTGCTCGATCAGTCGGGCCGACGGCCCCTCCGGATCCAGCTTGGACACCAGGGTGAGGCTCACCGGATGATCGGCGGCCACCTTGGCGAAGGCCTCCAGCAGGTAGGCGACGCCCTTGAGCGGCGCATCAGCACTGGCCACGCACACGATCCGGCCGGGCACCCGCTCGCCGCGCGGGGCGAACAGGTCGACGTCCACCCCGAGCGGGATGGTCGCGAGGGCGCCGTCGCGCACACCGAAGGCGTCCCGGATGTCGTCTTCGCTGGTCTTGGACACCGTCAGCAACGACGGGATGCGCCGGGCCACACGGCCCTGCATCGCCAGGAACGAATGCCACCGCCAGGCGGTGATCTTGGACAGGCCCTTGGCCGCGCGCACGGCGAGCGACCGGTCCCGGGTGATCGGGTGGTGAATGGTCGCCACCAGCGGGAACCCGCGGCGCTTGATGTCGAGCAGGCCGTAGCCCAGGCACTGGTTGTCGTGCACCACGTCGAAGTCGGCGCGACGACTCTTCAGCAGGCGGGCGGCCCGCATACTGAAGGTCAGCGGCTCGCCGAACGCGGCGGTCCACATCATGGCCACTTCGAGGACGTCGAGCAGGTCGCGGTACTCGCCGAGCTTCGGCGTCCGGAACGGCTCGGGCTCCCCGTAGAGGTCCAGGCTCGGCACCTCGGTGAGGATGACGCCAGCGTCGAGCGCGGCCTGGTCGAGCACCGGATAGGGCTGTCCCGAGAACACCTCCACCTGGTGGCCGAGCAGCGCCAGCTCGCGCGACAGGTGCCGCACGTACACGCCCTGCCCGCCGCAGTGCGGCTTACTGCGATACGACAGAAGGGCGATCCGCAGCGGCGGCTGTGCACTCATCCAACGGCCTCTTCGGTCGCGCGCGCGGTGGCCACCAGTTCGTCCACGGTCACGAGCTTCACGCGACGACGACCTTCGGTCTTGCCCGCGGCCCGTTCGGCGGCGTCGATCCGGCGCCAGCCGTCGAGGTCGACGCGTTCGGCACCGCGCGAGGCGACCAGCTCCGGGACGTCGTCGACCGACCGCTCCGGTTCCGGGAGGGAACCGGCGGCGAAGTCGGCCAGGATCGACGCGGCGGCCTCCTCACCGCAGAAGCGGTTGCGGCCGATGCCGCCGGTCGGTCCACGGCGGATCCAGCCGGCCACGTACAGGCCGGGCAGCACCGGGCCGTCCGGGCCGTCGGTGACGCGCGCGTCGTCGCTCGGCACCACGTTGCGGTCCCGGTCGAAGGGCAGGCCGGGGATCGGCTGACCGCGGTAGCCGACGGACCGGACCACGATGGAGGCGTCCAGGTCGAAGGTCTCCGAGGTCGGCGTCGCCGCACCGCTGGGCGCGTACGAGTTCTGCATGCAGTGCAGGCCCGTGACGTGCTCGTCGCCGAGGATCTCCAGCGGCGAGGAGAGGAAGCGGAAGACGATTCGCTTGTTGCCCTCGGTCCGCGGCCGCGCCGCGAACTCGCGCGCCAGGCGGATCTTGGTGGCGATGGTGGAGTCGAGCGTGTCGTCGGCGAGCGCGGCCTCGGTGCCCTCCGACAACGCGAGGTCGGCCTCCTCGATCACGATGTCGATGCCGTCGAGGTCGCCCAGCGAGAGGAACTCGGCGTTGGTGAAGGCGGCGTGCTCGATACCGCGGCGGCCGAGCACCACCACCTCGGTGATCGACGACGCCTTGAGCGCGTCCAGCGCGTAGTCGGCGATGTCGGTGGCGGCCAGCACGGCGTCATCGGTCAGCAGGATGCGCGCGACGTCGAGCGCCACGTTGCCGTTGCCGATCACCACGGCGCGCTCGCCGCTGAGGTCGAAGGTCCGGTCCGCGTAGGCGGGATGGCCGTTGTACCAGGCGACGAACTCGGTGGCCGCGAACGAGCCGGTCAGGTCCTCGCCGGGGATGTTGAGACGACGGTCGTGCGGGGCACCGACGGCGTAGAGGATCGCGCCGTAGCGGGCGTTCAGCTCGTCGTGCGTGATGTGCGTGCCGACGTCGACGTTGAGGTGATAGGTGAAGTTCGCCTTCTTCTCGGTGGCGGCGAACGTGTTCTCCACACCCTTGGTCTTCGCGTGGTCCGGCGAGACGCCGGCGCGGACCAGACCGTACGGTGTGGGCAGCCGGTCGAACATGTCGACCTTCACCTGGCCACGCTTGACCAGCTCACCTGCGGCGTAGAAGGCGGCCGGTCCGGCGCCCACCACGGCCACGTGCAGTTCCTTGCCCTCGGGCATCACCGGCGGCCGCGTCGGCTTCACCAGACCGCCGTCGGGATCGTGATCCTTGAAGTAGTCGGCGTTGATCTGCAGGTAGGGCTCGTCCTTGGCCTCGAGCTGATCATCCGGGAAGATCGCACTGACCGGGCACTCGTCGATGCAGGCGCCGCAGTCGATGCAGGCCTCCGGGTCGATGTACAGCATCTCCGCCGTGAGGAACTCCGGCTCGTCCGGAGTGGGGTGGATGCAGTTCACCGGACAGACCTCGACGCAACTCGCGTCGTTGCAGCAGGGCCTGGTGATGACGTGTGCCATGTTCGATTCCCTCGACTCGTACCTACCGGAACATGTTCTAGTTTTGTGTCGAGCGTATCGTAATCAACTGGTTATCGGCCACCGACGAAAGGCTCGCCGTGCCCGCTCCCAAACCGACGTCGTCCGCGTCGCCGATCTACCGTCCGCTGGGCGCCCGCAAGGCAGACGCCCGATTCTTCGCCGAAGACTATCGGGTGCGCACCGGAGACATCGATCAGCAGATGCGGGTGCGACTGGATGCGGTGGCGCGCTACCTGCAGGATGCCGCGAACGACAACATCGCGGCGACCGACTTCGGCGACACCGAACCGTTCTGGATCGTGCGGCGCACCATCATCGACGTCCTCGAGCCGATCACCTGGCCGTCGGACTTCCAGGTGGAGCGCTGGTGCGGCGCCTTGTCGACGCGCTGGACGGACATGCGGGTGAGCCTCGCAGCGACGAGCGAGACCAACCGGTTCAACCCGGAGCCGCGTCCGGACGGACGGATCGAGACCGAGGCGTTCTGGATCAACGTCAACGATCAGGGCATGCCCTCGCGCATCTCCGATTCGACGTTCGAGGTGCTCGCGCAGATGAACGACCACCATCGGCTCCGCTGGCATTCGATGAACCCCGAACCGGCCCCGCCGGAGGCCGAGTGCTCGCAGCCCGACCGCGAGCACGTGCTGCGGTCCACCGACTTCGACCCGTTCAAGCACCTCAACAACGCCGCCTACCTCGAAGCCGTCGAGGACGAGCTGGTGGATCACCCGGATCTGCTGGATGCACCGCACCGCCTGGTGATCGAATACCTCCGGCCGGTGACGCCCGGGATCGAGATCACCATCCGTCGCAAACGGATCGACGACTGCCTGTTCGTCTGGATGCTGATTCCGTCCGACGACGGCCTGGTCTCGGCGGCCACCGTCTCGGTGTCGCTGATCCCCGCCGCCTGACCCGGTTCGCCTGACCCGGTTCCGCCCGACTCAGTTCGCGCGGTTCAGCACCAGTTCCATCAGCGCGATCGCCGACGCGCACGCGTCCGAGCCGGCCGCGTGCGGCTCCACCCACCAGGTGAGCGTGCCGCGACCCGGCGACTTGGCCGTCACCCCGCACACCTGCGGTCGGGCGGGATCGCGCTGCGTGAAGCCCGCGAGGCTGTTCACCTGAATGTTCTCGGTGGTGAAGCCCAGACGCTGCGCGGTCTGCTTCTCCAGGTTGAAATCGCCCCACTCGTACCAGGCGAGGGTCACATCGGTGACGCCGCCGCCGACCACCACCCAGCGGCAGATCGCCCCGTTGAAGCCCCGCTCGGCCGATCCGCCACCGACGGCCTCGGCGATGTCGGCGGCCGGCAGGATCTGGCACTCGGTCAGCAGACCCTCGAAATCGCTGGTGTCGACCTGACCCTTCTGCGCCGCGTCGGCACCGACGCGCTGGGCGTCGCCGTCGACCACGGTGGTGCAGGCTGCCGTCGTGCCGAGGACGAGGAGCGCGGCCGTCGCCGCGACGGTGCGCCGCAGCCTGCCGGGCCTGCTCACGAGGCACGCTCGATCGACGTGGCGGCCAGGCTCTTGGCCGCATTGCAGAGGGTCTCCAGCGGCACCGTCTCGGCGCCGAACGACTGGCGGTCGGCCACCGAGATCTCGATGAAGTCGTTCTCGAACTGCACGCCCACCTCACAGATCGGATTGTGGCGGGCGAGGAAGCCCGGGTAGCCGGCGATCTCGATGTCCACCGTCGGGTTCTCCCGGCTCAGCTGCTCGTGACCGCGTTCCCGTCCGATCGGCGAGCCGCGGTACCAGTTGAACGAGACCACCGGGCCGTCCCGGTGTGCGTCGGAACGCCACTCGCAGACGGACGGATTGTCGTTGTAGAGCTTCAGCGCGGCGAAGGTGGTGGCCGCCGACACCTCTTCGGCGGTGAGTCCGCCGCACCGCTCGAAGGCGGGCCCGGTGCCCGCCTTCGGCGTGGTGGTCTTCGACGAGACGACGTCGTCGCCCGAACCGCAGGCGCTCAGCGTCATCGCGGCCACGGCGGCGAGAATCAGCAGGGTGCCGCCGCGCAGCCGGTCCATCTGCCGTCGGTCGCGCTTGGTCGGTCGACCGGCGCCGGGATCGCGACGCGGCACCGCGGCGACGATCTCGCGCGGTGGTGGCGGCGGACTGTTGTCGATGTAGCACTCGGCGGCGACCGGGGCCGAGGCCCGCTTACTGATGAGCTTGACCACCTCGACGATGCGGTCGCGGCCGTGCAATCGTACGCGCACTTCGTCGCCCACGGCCACCGGCGTGGCCGGCTTCGCGGTGACACCGTTGACCTGTACGTGACCGGCGCGGCAGGCGGCGCCCGCGGCCGAGCGGGTCTTGGTGAGCCGAATTCCCCAGATCCAACTGTCGACACGCGTCGCCATGTGTCAACTCCCCTCTCGCCCGTCGTTCCCCTAAGTATTACAGCGGACCGGTGATACACCACGGCGCCCGACGACGAGGTGTCGTCGGGCGCCGCAGATAGNCGCAGATAGGTCAGGTCAGGCGAGCGCCTTGGCCTTGATGGCCTCGAACTCGGCCTGGTTAATGGTCCCGGCGTCGAGCAGGGATTTGGCGGTCGCGATCTGATCGGCCGGCGTGGTCGTCCCCGCCGCGTTCCGGATGTACTCCTTCGCTTGCGCCTCGGCGACCGACTGCGCCTGCTGCGAACGTTCGGCCATGCCGGGCCCGCGGAACAGCAGGTAGGCGAATGCAGTGATGTACGGGAGTATCACCAGGAAGATGATCCAGACAACCTTCCAGCCCGCCGACAGCTTGTGGTCGCGGAACAGGTCCGTCAGGACCATGAACAGCACGATCAGGTACGCGATGAACGCGAAGATCAGGATCGTGTACCAGACGACGTTCCAGACGTTGCCCCAGTCCATACCGACTCCTTACGTAGAGAATCACCCCTCCGGTCGGACCGGGTGCAAAAGCAAGCGAAGCACAGGGGTGGACTGGTGCACAATAGCGCCCCCGAATCGGGGCGCGCCGACCAGCGACTTGCCCCACTTCCCGGCCGCCCGACCTGCACTTTTGGGCCGAAAGTCCCTGGCCACGATTCGACTATCTGCGGCCGCCTACGCTACCGTCGACGGGTTGTTTCCCGATGTAGGAGAAGGTCCGAACATGGCCACTGTCATTCTTTACGGCACCGAGACCGGTACCGCGGAACTGGTCGCCGACGCCATCGCCGACGTGTTGGCCGCCGACTTCGACCCGTCGATCTACGACATGGCCGAGTTCGCCGCGGAAGATCTGAACGCCGACGACTTCCTCGTGGTGATCTGCTCCACCTATGGCGAGGGCGAACTGCCGTCGGGCGCGCTGCCCTTCGCCGACGAGCTCGACGACGTCGACCCCGACCTGAGCGGCATGCACTTCGCCGTGTTCGGCATGGGCGACAGCGTCTACGACGACACCTTCAATCGCGGCGGCGAGATCATGGCCGAGATGCTGACCAAGCGCGGCGCCGCGCAGGTCGGCGAGCACTTCCGGCACGACGCGTCGTCGACGATCAAGCCGACCGTCGCGGCCGCCGAGTGGGCTCAGGGCCTCAAGTCGGTCATCGCCGACGACTGACCCAGGGCGACGACCTCCTCGACCGCGCGACGATCTGCATCGTCGCGCGGTTGTGCTTCTCCCCGAATGGCCGAGTGCTGCGCCAGTTTGACGACGGCGACGGCGGCCACCAGCAGGATCAGCAACAACAGGATCGACGTACCCACGCCCACGCGCAGGTTCTCGCCGAGCAGGACCACCGCGAGGCCCATCGACACCGCGGGCTCCACCACGTTCATCGCGGGGAACGACGTCTGGATGTCGCCGCAACCGAACGAGCGCTGCTGCGCGACCACGGCCAAGGCCAGCACGATCGCCAACAGGTAGATGTCCGGGTGGGCCATGAAGGTCACCGGATCCTCCATGAAGTGCATGGCCACCGATTTGATGAGCAGCGCCGCCACACCGAACAGTGCGCCGGCCGCGATGCCGTAGAGCAGCGAGCGGTAGTGCGCGTTGCGGCACCGCTCGGCCAGCACCACCAGCACCAGCAGCGCGATGACCACGACGGTCACGGTGGCCGCGAACAGGACCGGCGCCGCCCGCCGTTCGCTGGACACCGGGCGCGCGATCACCAGGAACGCGACGACGGAACCGACCAGCACCGCGCCCCAGATCCAGTCCGCCCGCGAGGGACGGCGTTTGTCGATCCGCGCTTCCAGCGGCAACGCGAAGAGCACCGCCAGCACCACCAGCGGCTGCACCAGCAGAATCGAGCCCAGCCCCAGCGCCCACGCTTGGAACGCGAAGCCGACGATGGCGATGATCGCACCGATCCACCAGCCCGCGGTGATCGCACCGTTCCGTGAGGAGGCGCGCTGACGCAGCACCGTTCCGGTCGCGATCAACGCGGCCGACAAGACGGCGAAGAGCGCCGGAACCCAAGTGTGCATCGTGGTTTCAGATTATCGGTCGGATCCGCGCTCCGCTCCCCGACGCACGTCCCAGGCGCTACGTTGCAGGTGTGATCCTCCGCAACCCCGTGCCCGACGACCTTCCGTTCCTGCGCAGGTGCGTGACTCTGGCCCGGCACGCCGTCGAGGTCGGCGACGAGCCCTTCGGCTCACTCTTGCGTCTGGGCGACGACATCCTCTTCGAGGACCGCAATCACGTCTCCGGCGGCGACCACACCCGCCATCCCGAGTTCGCGATCGCACGCTGGGCCGCCGAGAATCTGACGCCCGAACAGCGCGGCGCCGCGGTGGTCTACACGTCCGGGGAACACTGCCCGATGTGCTCGGCCGCGCACGCATGGGTCGGACTGGGCCGCATCGTGTACGCGGTCGGCAGCATTCAACTGCTCCAATGGCGTCGCGAGTGGGACCTTCCGGAGCCACCGGTCGCCCCGTTGCCCATCAACGCGGTGGCGCCCGGTGTGGAGGTGGCCGGCCCCGCGCCGGAACTGGTCGACGAGGTCCGCGCCCTGCACGCCCAGAGCGCCGGCGCGGAGACCGCACCCGGTCCGTCGCACTGACGTGCCTCCCCCGATTTGTCGGCGGCAGGCTCTACCGTGGGAATCATGGACTACCGGACGCAGCTGGAAAGCCTCACCACTCTGTCGATGAACGCGATCACTCGTGCCTGCGCCGGCGAGGGCCTCAACGCGCTGCTGACGCAGTGCTACGACGAGTACCTGGAGTTGCGCGAGCTCGCTGAGGAAGCGCTGACCGATACGACTCCGGAGACCCGCGAGTACTACATGCAGGAAGCCGCCGCCTGGCGGGACACCGCGCGGGTCCTCAACGAGATGCGCGCGGAGCGTACCGCGGCCGTCCGCGCGGCCGAGTCGGCATGACCGCTGGTGCACGCACCCTGATTCTGCTGCGGCACGGCAAATCCGGCTATCCGGCCGGCGTGCCCGACCACGACCGTCCCCTCGCCGACCGCGGCCGTCGCGAAGCGGCCTTGGCCGGCGAATGGATGGAGCGCGACGGCCTGCAGGTCGATGCGGTGATCTGTTCCACCGCCGAGCGCACCCGGCAGACCCTGGAGCGGACCGGGATCGACGCTCCGACGCAGTTCACCGCGGACATCTACGAGAACTCACCCGAGGACATCCTCGAAGCGATCCGCACGTACGCGCCGGCAGACGCAGCCGTCCTGCTGGTGGTGGGCCACTTCCCCGGACTGCCGGGCACTGCGCTGACCCTGGACGGCGACGCCGACATCGACCGCTTCCCCACCTCGGCGTATGCGGTCCTGTCGATCGGTGTGCCGTGGGACCGCCTCGGCCTCGACGTGGACCCAGCGGCTCGCTTGACCTCGCTGCAGATCCCCCGCGCGTAAGAGTTCTCGAAAGTTCGCTGCCACCGGCGGGGTCACCGTGGACATATTGACCACGGTGACCCCGCCGGTGTCGGTGAACGGGAGAATTCTGGCGGACCACGCCCCGAGCTTCCCCCAGATACCGCAAGGGCGCGACTGTCCGAAGACAGCCACGCCCCTGCGTCGTTGGACGGAACCGGGTCAGGTCACGTTCACCGTCGAGGCCGCGCCGGTGGTACCCGTGCCCGGGCCGCTCCGATCTCCGCCTGCACCCGCGGTCGCGGTGTTGCCGGAGGTCTGGGCCGATGTCACGCTGATCGACGCGGCGCCGCCGGCGCCGCCGATACCCGTGTCGTCGCCGTTACCGCCCGCGCCGCCCGTCGCCTTGACAGTGGTCGCTCCCGCTCCCGCTCCCGTGACGGTGATGGCGGCACTTCCGCCGCGCCCGCCCTTTCCATCGTCACTGCCTTGACCGGCGTTTCCGCCGGCGGCTTGGCTATCCGCCACGGTGGCACCGTTGTTGGCGCGGATCGTAGCGCCGCCCCCGACCGCGCTGGCACTGCTCACTCCGGCCGCAGCATTACTGTTGCTGATCGTGCCGCCGTAGGAATCGACGTACCCGTGCAAGCCAGCGATGTTCCCGGCGGCGCTACTCCCGGTCGCGACACTGTTGTGGACCTGACCGCCCGCGACGACGGTCTGATCCTTCCGGATCCGAACGCGACCTTCGCCGCCGTTCTTGCCGTTGACACCGGAAACACCCGCGCCTCCGGCGCCACCCATCGCAGCACTACTGGTGATCGAACCGGAGGTCAGCCTGGGATCGGTCCAGACCGCGCCGATGCCACCCGCGCCGCCGGTGGCACCATCGCCGATGCCCCCGTCGCCACCGGTGCCTCGACCGTCGGCCCCGGTGTTCGAGCCGCCCGCATAGATCTGACCCATGCCGCCGGCCCCGCCGGTACCGCCGTTCACTCCCGTTCCGCCGTCGCCGCCCAACCCCGTACCGGTCGCGATGCCACCCGTCGTCTGGGTGCCGCCCGGGGTCGGGTTCTCCGGCGTCACCGGGTCGGGGAGATACGCACCGACGATGAGGTTTCCTTGTCCACCCACGCCGCCGACACTGCCTGCGGTGGCAGAGCCGCCATTGCCGCCGATCGCCGTCCCGTGCGCCGCTCCCCCGATACCGCCGAGCGGCTGACCCACCTTCTCCGCGTAGCCGACCTGGATGGTTCCGTTGGCGCCGTTGCCGCCGCGGCTACCGGCGCCGTCGGCGTTTCCACCGCTTCCGCCGTTGCCCTCGCCGGTGACTTCACTGTCTTGGGTCCTCGCGTAGAGGGTGCCGTTGGCACCGCTTCCGCCCTGGCCGCCGTTCTGAGCGAATCCGCCGTCGCCGCCGCGTCCCGTGCCCGCGGCGCTCGATCCATCGCCGGCGGCGAGAATCCGGCCGCCGCCGCCACCACCGCCGACGCTTCCCGCGCCGACCGCCGCACCGCCCGGCCCTCCGGTCGCGGAGCCGCTGGCACTGCTGTCCGCGCCGCTGGCGATGATCTCGGCTCCGCCGCCGACACCGCCGGCGCCGCCGTTGCGACCGTCACCACCGGCACCGCCGGTAGCCGTCCCCGCAGCCGAGCTGCCCGCGCCGTCGGCCACTGAAGTCGACGCACCGCCGGTGCCACCGGTGCCATTGAGTCCGTGACCGCCGGCCCCGCCGACCGCCGTCACGGTTTGGGCTCCCACACCGGACGTCGTGGCCGTGCCGCCGGCACCGCCGGTCGAACCGCCGGACACCGAGGTCGTGGCGTTGCCGCCCTGGCCGCCGGTGGTTCCGGCACCAATCGCGGCGCCACCGGCGCCACCGAGACTCGTGCCGGTCACCGTGACACCGCTGCCGCTAGCGCTGACCGTTCCTCCACCACCGTTGCCGCCGACGCCGCCGGCGGTTCCGCTGCCACCGGCACCGCCGACCGCACCGGGACCGGTCGTCTGCGCGTTTCCACCGCCCGTGGCCACCACGCGGCCCTCGCCGCCGCGGCCGCCCGAGCCGGTGCCGTTGGCCGCACCGGCCGCGCCGCCGGTCGCCGTGCCCGACACCTGGCTAGCCGGCCCCTGGGCGTGCATGGAGGCGCTGCCGCCGTTGCCGCCCGTGCCTCCGGGGCTGCCTGCGACAGCACTGCCGCCGGCACTGCCGTCGCGGCCGGTCGCAGTACCGGTGGCGGTACCACCGAGATCGGCCATGACCAGCGCCTGGCCGCCATTGCCGCCATTGCCGCCGCGCGTGCCGTCGGAAGCATTCAAGCCACCGTTGCCACCGTTGCCGCCGTGGGCGACCGCGTCGGTCACCGTCGAACCTGCGGGCCCGCCGTAGTCGTACACGCCGACCCAGCCCTGCTGGCCGTGCCCACCGTTGCCGCCGAGGCCCGCGCCGCCGTCACCGCCGGTCGCCGTGCCGTTCGTCGTGACGCCGTGGTAACCGGTGACCTGTGCGGTACCGCCGTTACCACCGGTCGCACCCGCCGCGCTGGCTGCACCGCCGTCACCGCCGGACGCATTGCCCGACGACGATCCACCGTTGCCGTACGCGTACACCAAGCCGTACGCACCGGTACCACCGACGCCGCCGTTGGTCGCCGCACCACCGTTGCCGCCGGAAGCAGTACCGGTGGCCAATCCGCCCCCGTTGCTCGCCTGGACCCAGGCGTTGCCGCCCCCGCCGCCCTTACTGCCAGCGCCGTCGGCATCGCCGCCGGCACCGCCCGCAGCCGCACCGGAAGCCTGTGCGCTCGGCCCGCTGGCGTAGACCTGGCCGGTCGCGCCGTTGCCGCCGACACCGCCCGCGGACCCGTTGCCGCCGGCACCGCCGACCGCACCGGTTTCGGTCGCCGCCGCGGTGCCGCCGTTCTCCGCCAGCACTGAACCCTTGCCGCCGCTGCCACCCTTGCCCGCATCGACGGCCGCGCCGCCGGCACCGCCGGTCGCCACACCCGATGCCCGGCTTCCGGAGCCGCGGCTGGTCATGTCACCGGCACCACCATTGCCGCCCACGCTGTCCGAGCCGGTGGCCTGTCCGCCAGCACCACCGGTCACCATCGCATTCGCGACATGCCCTCCGTTCGCGCTGATCGACGCCGAGCCTCCGGTACCGCCGGTGCCGCCGCCGGTGGCGGCGCCGCCGACCCCGCCGACCGCCGAACTGTCGGCGATCGCACCACCACTCGTGGCGATCGCCGAGGCGTCGCCGCCTCGACCTCCGACATTGTTAGTGTCGGCCGTCCCGGCGGCGCCGCCGCGCACGTGCGTATTCGTCACCGTGCTGCCGGTCGCGGCTTCCACCCGGGCGCCGCCGCCGACCGCGGTGGCACTACTGACACCCGCGATCGCCGAACTGTTCCTCACGATGCCGCCTGTGGCTTGGACCGTGCCCAGTGCTCCGTTGAGCGCACCGACAGCTTCGCCGCCGACTGCTGTGCCGCCCACGATGGTTCCGCCTGCCGGGCCGACGTTCACGGAACCCTGACCGCCGACACCCGCGTTCGCGTTACCGGTGGCGCCGTTGCGTCCTCCCGCCCCTCCGGTGGCGTGTCCCTCTGCCGAACTTCCCGATGTCGACAGGCGATTGGTCGCCACGACTCCGCTGTTGCCGCGTCCACCGACCTGGCCGACACCGTCGCCCACTCCGCCGGCCCCGCCGGTCGCGGTACCGGTCGCTGTGGTCTGGGTGCCGCCGGCATACACCTGGCCGGTCCAGCCGGCACCGCCGGTTCCACCGTTGATACCGTCGCCGCCGCGGCCGCCCTGCACCGTGCCGCTGGCCTGGCCGTCGGTCGTGGGCACGACGGGGCCGTTCGCGGTACCGCGGTTCCCGCCGACCAGGATCGACCCCATGCCGCCGGCACCGCCGGTGCTACCCATGGTCAGTCCGTCGCCGCCGGCACCTCCGGTTGCCGTGCCGGACGCGGACCCTCGCGCTCCGCCGCCGTCGTAGCCGACCTGCACGGAGGCGCCGCCGCCGGCACCGCCCCGACTCAACGCGCCTTCGGCGCGCCCGCCATCACCGCCGACCCCGGTACCGGACGCGGTGCTGTCGGTGGCGAGGGCGAACACTCCGCCCTGCGCGCCGTTGCCACCGCGGCCGCCATCGGCGCCCGCACCGCCGGCACCGCCACGGCCTAGTCCGGCCGCGTCGCTACCCACCGCACCGGCCCAGAGGATCCCTTGTCCTCCATTGCCGCCGACACCACCCGCGGTACCGCTGCCACCGGCACCGCCGAGGACATCTCCGGTCGCCGCGCTTCCAGCCGCCGCAGCATGGATCTTCCCCTGTCCTCCATTGCCGCCGACACCACCCGCGGTACCGCTGCCACCGGCACCGCCGACCGCACCGTCCCCGGTCGCCGCCGCGGTCCCGCCGTTCTCGGCCAGCACATACCCTTGTCCGCCGTTGCCGCCCGTGCCGCTGCCGATGGCCGCGCCACCCGCGCCGCCGGTCGCGGTACCCGACACCTGGCTTCCGGAACCCCGCGCGTGCATGTCGGCATTGCCGCCGTCACCGCCGTTGCCGCCGGGGGTGCCCGCGACAGCGTTGCCGCCGACACCACCTGCGCCGCCGGTGGAGGTACCTGTGGCAGTACCGCCCTGATCAGACTTGACCAGGGCCTGTCCGCCGTCGCCGCCGTCGCCGCCGCGGGTGCCGTCGGCGGCGTTGCGGCCGCCGTTGCCGCCGTCGCCGCCGTGGGCGACCGCGTCGGTCACCGTCGAACCTGCGGGCCCGGTGTAGTCGTAGACGCCGACCCAACCCTGCTGGCCGTGCCCACCGTTGCCACCGAGGCCCGCGCCGCCGTCACCGCCGGTCGCCGTGCCGTTCGTCGTGACGCCGTTCATGCCGGTGACCTGTGCCGTACCGCCGTTGCCGCCGGTCGCGCCGGCAACACTGGCCGCGCCGCCGTTGCCGCCGGTCGCGGTGCCCGACGACGACGCACCGGTGCCGACTGCCATCACCAAGCCGTAGCCACCGTCGCCGCCGACGCCGCCGTTCGACGCCGCCCCGCCGTCGCCGCCGACGGCATTGCCGTCGGCCGTGTTCCCGGCACTGGCCTGCACCCAGGCGTCGCCACCCGCGCCGCCGATGCTGCCGGCGCCGGTGCCGCTGCCACCGGCACCGCCGGTCGCCGTCCCCGATGCCGCCGAACCGGCACCCAGTCCGAGGATATCCCCGACGCCGCCGTCGCCGCCGGTACCCGCGCCGAGTGCGTCGCCGCCCCGTCCACCGACCGCGGTGCCACCGGCAGAGCTGCCGGCCCCCTCGGCATAGACGCTCGCGCTACCACCGGTACCGCCCTGACCGCCGGTCAACGCCGCGGTCGCATCGCCGCCGCGACCGCCGTCGCCGCCGATCGCCGTGCCGGAGGCCTGCCCGCCGGTGACCGCGTGCACGATCGCGCCGCCACCACCGCCGCCACCGCCGCCGCCGAGTCCGGGTGCAGCTGTGGTGCCCTGGCTGCCGGCGCCGCCGACGCCGCCGGTGCCGGCCGTCGCGCTGTACGCGTAACCGGTGCCACCGGTGCCGCCGGAACCACCGTTGCCGTTCGCGCCGCCATTGGTACCCAGGCCGCCGCTGCCGCCCGTACCGCCGGTGCCGCCGGACTGCGGAACGGAGCCGTTCGCGAGCACAACCTGGCCGGTACCGTCGCCGCCCGCACCGCCGATGCCGCCTTGACCACCGTTACCGCCGCGGTCGTCGCCGATCCCGACGCCGCCCGCGCCGCCGACACCGCCCGTACCGCCGTTGCCTGCGGTGACACCGATGCCGCCGCTGTACCCGGCGCCGCCGGTACCACCGACGCCGCCGTCACCGGCATGGCCGTTCGCCGCGCGGCTTTCGTCCAGATTCAGGCCGCCGAGGCCGGCCGCACCGCCGGTGCCACCGACACCGCCCGTGCCACCGTCCACCACGGTGCCGTCGCCGGCCCGACCCGTGCCGCCGACACCGCCGACCCCACCGTTGCCGCCGACACCCGCCACCGAACCCGATCCCGCAGAACCGGAACGGCCCAGCAGGCTGCCCTTGCCGCCGTTGCCGCCGGCACCCGAGGCGCCGCCTTCACCGCCCGCACCGCCGGTACCGCCCATGCCGCCGGGCACCGCGCCGGGCGCACCCGCTCCACCGTCACCGCCGCGGCCGCCCTGACCACCCGCGCCACCGTTGCCGCCGACACTGAACAGGAAGCCGCCGTTGCCGCCCTGGCCGCCACGGCCGCCCGCGGTACCGTTCCCGCCGTCGGACCCATTGGAGCCGGGCGCGGTGCCCGCACCACCGGTCACGCCGTCGACACCCGCGGCGCCGGTGCCACCGGTACCGCCCTGGCCGACCAGACTGCCCAGCCCGAACAAGCCCACCGCGTCACCGCCGCGGCCGCCATCGCCACCGGCGGAGCCGTTGCCGCCCTGCCCTCCGACACCGAAGAACCAGCCCACCGCGTCACCGCCGCGACCACCCCCGGTCGTCGTGGTTCCGTCAGCACCCGCACCGCCGATGCCCATGAGAATGCCGCCCGTACCACCGGCACCGCCGCTCACACCGCCCTTACCGCCGTTGCCGATCAAGCCGGCATTACCGCCGGCACTGCCGCCGGTCGACGCCGCAGCGCCCGTGCCGCCGTCACCGAAGAGCATGCCGCCGTCACCCGCATCACCGAACAGCCCCGGCAACAGTCCACCGATCAGCGACGTATTGCCGCCGGTGTAACCATCCTTGCCGTTGCCGATCAGATCGCGGCCCACCAGCAACTGGAACGGAATATTGATCACCTGATTGATCGGCGCGGCCATGATGATCCAGGCCTGCCCGATGTTGTGAATCGGGTCGTAGACGAACTGCTGAACCATGTACGGCAGCAGCGCCATGCCGCCGGTGGCGTCCGCCACCGGCTGGTAGAAGAAGAGGGTGGCCACCTGCTGGGTGTCGGCCACGGAGGGCCCGGCCTGCGCGCCGTCAACGTCGTCGACCATCAGCGTGGCCACCGCCGGATCCGGCGCCGGACGCATGCCATCGGTCGGAGCGAACAGCGGCCGATCCATCATGCGCCGCGGATCCAGCAGCACCATCATCAGCGCGGACTGGTTGAGCAGCACCAGCCCTTCGCTGCCGGAACCGCCCATCATGCTCAGCAGACCCGCGATCCCCGCGGGCCGCGGCTCCTGCGCCGGCGCCTCGTCGGCCGGTCGGAACGACGGTCCGTCTGCGCCCGCCTGGTCGAGGTCGACGAGGCCGTCGGTGCCACCGTTGTCGGCACTCGGGTTCAGATCGTCGGACGATTCGAGAGGGCCGGGGTCGTCTCGACCATCCGCCTCACCGGAGAACGACGGCAGCTCCACACCGGGGTCGCCGCTCTCATCGGCCCGGTGTCGTCCCCCGGGAAGCGGGAGTCCATTGTCGATCGGAGTCTCGGACTGAGCGGGAGGCGCCGGAGTCGGAGAGGTCGAGGTCAGCGGGCCCGGAGTCGGGGAGTCCGGGGTCGTCGCGACCGGAGGGAGGGGATCGGTGGTCGGCGGTGTCTCGGAAGGCGGGGACGTCGGCTCACCGGATCCCGCCGATTGCCCGCTGTCAGCAGAACCGCCGTCCGCCGGAGCCGTCGTCACCGGATCATCACCCGCAGGCTCCGCTGCAGCGATCGTCACCGGACCCGCCACCATCAATGCGGCCGCGATTCCGGACGAGGCCGCGATCCGTCGCGGCAGACTCATCTTGCGGATAGACGACTTGGACATTCAGGACTCCTCAGGCGCGAGTGATCGACATCACGTCGGACTGTTACAGAACAACTTCCCCGTCTTGTCCTTTTCGTGACTTTTAGTCTCAACGGATGATTCGCGACGACACGGCAACCCGGCCGCCCACTAGCCGCGGACGGCGAGAGCCGGTCACCGCACTCGGTGACCGGCCCTCGCTGAACCGACTGACTGCCTCGCCTATCTCACTCGTCGAATGACGGCTCCGGCGACGACCCGCCGGCTCCCGCGCCCACCAGTTCACCGGTCGACTCGGGGATGACCGGCGCCTGCTGCGTGACGGACGGCTCCGGCGTGACCGCCGGCTGCTCGACGGCCGACGGGGCCTGCGAGGTCTCCGGCGTGGTGAGCTCCGGAACGACCAGTTCGTTCTGCGTCGGCGCGCCGTCGTCGCCGTCCCCTGGCAGCACCGGGTCGGGCGTCGAGTCGTCCGGCACCGACTCGTCCGGCGTCGTACCGCCCGGGTTCAGCAGGCCCCACAGGTCCCCGAAGCCCTGGTCGACGAAGTCCTTCACGTCGCCGATCCCAGCGTCGATGCTGTCCCGGATACCGGCACTGAGGCCGAGCGCGCCGTCGATCGCCTTCAGGTCACTCGGCAACGTCACCGAGTCGATGAAATTCCGGGAGGTCCCGAAGAGATCCCACGGCTTGTCGAAGCTCCAGGTACCCAGCCCGAACGCGTTGTCCCACTGGACCAGCGAAATCTTGGGCAGCAGACCCGTCTGCGCGTCGGAAGCGATGCGCTTGATCTGCGGCAGCCCGATCAGATTCGGACGGTAGGTGCCGTTGACCTCCACGGCCGGGAAGAACACCACCTGGTGGCCGAGCCACTCGATGGTCAGCGGCTCGCGCAGACCGTAATCGCTGGTGAGCCAGTGCGCGGTGATCGACGATTCGACCACCGGATCCCACAGCAGATTGCCCTTGGAGTCCTTGGCCTGCTCCATCTTCTGGACCAGCAGCGGGTTACCGTCGGCGTCGAGGACGGGGTTGCCGTCGGCGTCGAGCTGCTCGATCATCACCGGCTTGGTGAGGTGGCGCGTCTTGGTCGCGAAGACGGGCTTGCCGTCGTCGTCGAGCTTCTGCACCTGCCGCTTCGTCGCCCACTCGGTGTCCGCGTCGACGACATTGCCGTCCGCGTCGACGTAGATCGGGTTGCCGTCGGCGTCGGCGTCGTCGACCATCACCGGCTCGTCGCTGGTGTAGTCCTCCCACGCATTCTCGGTGACGCCGACCATGCGCGGCGTGACCTTGTTCTTCAGCACCGGCACCTTGACGTCGACCATCGTCGGGTCGGTCTGCTCGTCGTCGTTCCAGAGCAGGTTGCCGTCGGCGTCCTTGGCCTGTTCCTGCTTGTTGACCATCACCGGCTTGCCGTCCGCGTCGAGGGCCGGGTTGCCGTCCTCGCCGACCAGGGCGACCTTGACCGGCTCCATCACCGGGTCACCGTTGGCGTCGAGCACCGGCTCCTTAGCGAAGACGGTCTCGACGTTCTTGGTGTAGCGGATGAAGTCCTTGGTCAGCTTGAGGCGATGGTCCTCCGACAGCACCGCACCCAGCATCTTGGCGACGGTCGGGTTCGACAGCAGCGCACCCAGGTCGGCCTCCTCGCCGCCCAGCAGCGGCAGGAACTGCTGCAGCAGCGCGTCGTTGCCCAGCGCGAGCGAGCTGATGTCGGTCAGGCCCCACTGCTGCTGGCGGGAGACCGAGTCGCCGGTGAAGTCCTGCGAACCGTTGGACAGCGGCCGCAGGTCCTTGTAGGTGTCGAAGGTGCCCAGCACGTTGGTGCAGCTGCCCAGGCCCTCGGCTGTCGCCCGCGCATCCAGGCCGAGGCAGTAGACCTCCTTGAGGCTCGGGATCGTGCCGTTCAAACCCCCGATCATCTCCAACATCGGTGTCATGTCGGCGGCGCCGGCCTCAGCCGCCATATCCGAGTCGAGCAGACCCGCAGCGAGCAGCTTGCTGAAATCGACGTCCTGCCCGAACCAGGTGAAGCGCAGGTCTTCGGTGTCCATGTTCGCCGCGATCGCGATTCCGTACTTGGCATAAGCCGTGGACAGTTGCCCGTGGTCGGCGGCGGCGAGTGCGACAGCGAGACTATTGCCGGTTTCGGCCAGGGCGGTGCCACCGCGCATGGACAGTGCGATGTTGATTCCATCGCCGATGATGGTGGATTTGCCCTTGGGCTGAGGAACTTCAGCCGGGAGCTCGATCGGACCGCCACGGGGATAGGTGGCTCCGGTGAGGTATTCGGCGACACTGATCGCCTGATTGCGTCGGATCGCGTTGAGGTCCTGCCCCTTGTTCACCCGGGTACTTCCGCTCAACGAACAACCGACCAAGAACGCGGGTTTGCCGATGTCACGCCCGAAGTGGTTGACGCAGCGGTCTTCGGTGGCCGGCTTGACCGGCAGCTTCGCCGCTGCAACGACCTCGTCGTACGTCTCGAAGGCATCGAACATGCGCGGGTCGATCGAGATCCCGTACTGACTCTTGGCCTGATCACGCACGCTGACCAAGCCGGCGACCTTCGGCGCGTCGAACAGCAGCCCGCCGATGATGTTGAAGAGATTGCGTTCGCCCATCTCGAACTTCACCAGACCCAGAATGTTCTGGTCCGGACCGAGGTCCATCCACATGTTCTGAGCGAAACCGCCGATCTCGAAGGTCTCCGGTAGCACCAGTGCCAGCCCGGTACCGGTCGAGTCGGTGCAGGTGGCGATCGCCCCGGGCGGGACCTGCCCCTGCTGGACGTCGTTCGGATCCCAGGCGGTGCTCTCGCCCGCATTCGGGTTTCCGTTGGCGAGCAGGCCTGTCCGGCACATCTCGACGAAGCCGGTCACCATGTCGTCGTCGAGGAGACCCAGGATCATCTCCGGGGTCATCTCCATCGCGGGAGCCTCGTCGGCCCCAGCGAGACCGACGCCGGTCCCACCGACGATCAGGCCGAAACCGAGGGTGGCGGCCGCGCCGACGGCCAGGATGTTGGTGCGCCAGCCGCGGGCGCCGAATCGTTTCTTCTCGCGGGCTTGCCGCCGAGCGGTGCGGCCGCGCTCGGATCGAGAATGGGGAGAGGTGAGGGTCACCAGGCACTCCAATGTCCGGGGTACTTGTCCCGATGGAGTGTGTCACCGGACACAGTGACTTGTCCGATATGCGCGTTACCGCCGAAAACGACATTTCCAGGCGGCACGAATTTGCTCAGCGAGGCCCAGTCCGCGGCAAGCAGCCACCTGCGACAACGGCGTCGGCCGGGAATTTCGCGGAGCGGCCCTGGTCCGAATACGACCAGAAAGTTGGCACAGAACCGGCGTTCGCCGCCGTCATTGCGCCGGGGGCTCGGCCAACTCCAGCCGGACCCCGAGGAGCCGGACGGGCTCCTCGAGCGCGAAGGCGGCGAGGAGATCGTCGACCACAGGCACGATCGAAGCGGCGTCGACGGTCGGGGCCGCCAGTTTGCGCATCTTGGTGCGCGTGAAGAAGGTCGACGTCCGGACGGTGAGCCCGACCCGGATCGGTTGCCGGTGCTCCCGCACCACCTGCGCCAGCACCTCGTCCAGCAGTCGGTGCGCCGCATCGCGGAGCTGTCCCGGTTCGGTCAAGTCCTGCGGAAAGGTGACCGACCGCGAATGCGATCGAGCCGGAGGCGCGACCACCGCGATCGAATCGTCGCCGCCGCCGCGCGCGAGCACGTACAGCCAGTGCCCCTTGTGCGGGCCGAACACCTCGATCAGATCGTCGAGTGCGGTCGCCGCGAGCTGGTCCACCGTCTCGATCCCGTGCTCGGCCAGGGTCGCGGCGGTGCGCGCCCCGACGCTCCACAGCGCTTCGGTGGGCTGCGGGCCGAGCAGCGTCGGCCAGTTGGCGTCGGTGAGCACGAAGCAGCGCGCGCCCTCGCCGTCGGCGCCGTCGCGCACCGCCCGTTTGGCGAAGCCGGTGGCGATCTTGGCCCGTTGCTTGTTGTCGGAGAGGCCGACGCAGCAGTCGAACCCGCACTCGGTCCGCACCGCGACGACGAGTTCCTCGGCGAGCGCGCGGGCCGCCGACTCGGTCGGCCGCGGTGCGTCCCGATCGCCGAACCCGATGCATCCCTCGTCGAATCCCCACACCTCCACCGGCGGTCCCACCCGGCGCACGGCGGCCCACACCCGTTCGGCGGTCTGCTCGTAGTAGGCCATGTCCAGCGGCAGGTAATGCGCCTCCGGCGCCTTCTTGTAGGCGACGCGCAGCGGCATGCCCGCCCGCACCCCGAGCGCCCGGGTCTCGTACGAGCCGCAGGTGACCACCTGCCGGGCCCGGGTCGGATCGCCGTCGCCCCCGACGATCACCTGCTGGCCGCGCAGTTCCGGTCGGCGACCGCGCTCGGCGGCCACCTGGAACTGGTCCACATCCAGGTGCAGCAGCCATCCGAATCGCGCGACGTCGGGCACGAATCCAGCCTAGGCCCGACGCGGCGCGCACAACACGATGCGGCATCGGTTCCTGCCGCGAGGTCCGCGGAGATTGGCCGGAGGAACGCTGCTCTCTATGGTCGAACCCGATGACTACCTTCACGATCCGCCGAGCCCTGTCCCTCCTGCTGGCCGCGGTGATCGCCGCCGTGACCCTCGCGGCGGCGCCGGCCGCCGGTGCCGCGCAGGCACGCGTGGTCGGGGTCCGCGAAATCAGTCCGCGCGTCTCGCTGGTGTCCGTCTACTCCCCGGCGATGAAGCGCGTGGTGTCCAGCCACGTGCTGCACCCGGCGGGCAAACCCGCCGGCCTGCCCAGCTTCTACCTCCTGCCCGGTGCGGGTGGCGCCGAGGACGGGATCAGCTGGTACAACCACGGCGGCGTCAAGCAGTTCTTCGCAGGCAAGCGCGTGAACGTGGTGCTGCCCATCGGCGGACGCTTCTCGATGATGACCGACTGGCAACGACGCGACCCGCTGCTCGGCGTCAACGAGTGGCAGAGTTTCTTCACCCGCGAGCTGCCCGAGGCGATCGATCGGACCTTCCGCACCAGCGGCGTCAACGCCCTCGGCGGGGTCTCGATGTCGGCCGGTCCGGCCCTCGATCTGGCCATCCAGGCGCCCCGCCGGTTCCGCGCCGTCGCCGCCTACAGCGGTTGTCCCGGCACCACCGATCCGCTCGGACGCCTCGCCGCCACCGCGATCCCCATGCGCGGCGGAGCCAACCCGTTCAACATGTGGGGCGCCTACGACAATCCGGCCTGGATCAAGCACGACCCGGTGGTGAACGCCGGCAAGCTCCGCGGCAAGACCATCTTCCTGTCGGCCGGCTCCGGCCTGCCCGGCCCGGTCGACGGCGGTCCGGTCGAGGCCCTCGGCGGCATGTTCGGCGGCAACGTCCTCGAGGCCATCGCCCTGAGCTGCACCACGAACATGTCCAACAAGCTGCGTTCACTCGCTATCGGCCACCGGTTCAACCACCGGCCCGACGGCACCCACAGCTGGGGCCTGTTCGCCGCCGACATGCGCCTGTCGTGGCCGATGATCGCCCGCGCCATCGGCGCCTGACACCACCTCGAGGCGGTCCCTCCCCCAAAGGCGGCAGTGCACCCCGGAGGCGGCACCCGGGGGTGCCGCCTTCGGGGGCCGCTGCCGCCTTTGTGTGGGAGTGGCGCGGGGCCGTCAGCAGAGGCCGCGCCTGCCGAGGTGGTCGGTCAGCACCGGGATGAAGGAGGCGTCGCGCAGCTCCTGCCAGACCGTCCGCACCATGTCGAGCCCCAGTTCACGCAGCTTGTCCTCGCGCAGCTTCTCCCGGATGACCACCTCCTCCGGGCTGTGCTTCGAGCCGATCGTCGCCTGCCGGTACTTGGTCAGGCCGTCGAACTCCACCACCACCTGCCCGTCGAAGTCGAGATCGACGTAGGCGACGCTTCCATCCCGCAGGTCGTGGCGCACCTGCAACGCCGGAATCGGCAGCCTGGCCTCGATCACCTGGGCACGACACCACGACTCCCCGGGATTGTCGGCCAACGGGTTCGCGTGCCGAAGCGCGAACCGCGCCGTCCCGACACCCCTGCGGCGCACCGCGAGGCGCTCGGCCAGCTCGTCGCGGTCCAGGCCGCGCGCCAACCCGGCGTCGAACGCGGCGAGCGCCCGGTGAAACGGACCGGTCAGGGCCAGATCGACGACGGTCCGCGCGAGCCCCGTGACCCGCACCCCGTCGACCTCGACGATGTCCTCGTCGGGCACGGTGCCGGTATGAAAGACGGTCTTGCGCTCCTTCGCGTTTCCGCCGTGCGGCCGCTGCGCGAAGCGGTGCACGCGCGTGCGCGTGGGCAACAGCACCGGGAGCCCGTGAAGGGCGGCCGCCGAATCGTGGCTGAGCAGTGCCGGCTGCTCCCCCGGCTTCGCTGCTCCCACGGCCAGACACCGTGCGCGGTAGAGGACGTCACCGCGATAGCGCGACGATTCGCTGATCCGGGATTCCTGCAGGTATACCCCGCGGCTCACCAGGACCAGTTCACCGGACGCGATCGCCGCCTCCAGCTCGCGCTGGGTGACGCCGGAGTCGAGGACGTCGTGCCGGTGCAGAAGACCGTGCTCGTCGGGAAGCCACATACTCTTTC
Source organism: Gordonia phosphorivorans (assembly GCF_042432625.1). NCBI lineage: Bacteria > Bacillati > Actinomycetota > Actinomycetes > Mycobacteriales > Gordoniaceae > Gordonia > Gordonia phosphorivorans. The sequence continues at coordinate 28,453 of NZ_JBHLWV010000029.1, forward strand.
GACGCTCCGCGCCCCGCCCCAGGTTCCCCGCCGCGTCGTCGGGCGTGTCGCGGCAGTCGACCACAAAGGCGGCCATGGTCCCCAGAGGCGGCTGCCCCGGGTGCCGCTTTCGGTGGCCACTGCCGCCTGTGTGGTGCCGAGTGCCGCCTTCAGCGGCGGGGGCGGCCGGGGCGCGAACGACGAAGCCCCCATTCCGCGAACGGAATGGGGGCTTCGGCGAGATTCGAACTCAGCGGCGGTAGTCGCCGTAGTCGAAGTCGTCCAACGGCACCGCGGCACCGGAGGAGGTGCCGAAGGCACCGTCCGGGCTGTAGTAGGTGTCGTCGTACGACGGCAGAGCGTAGGCAGCCGCGCGAGCTTCCTCGGTCGGCGCCACCTGGATGTTCCGGTAACGGTTGATACCCGTACCGGCCGGGATCAGCTTACCGATGATCACGTTCTCCTTCAGGCCCACCAGCTTGTCGCTACGGCTGTTGATCGCCGCGTCGGTCAGGACACGCGTGGTCTCCTGGAACGACGCCGCCGACAGCCACGACTCGGTGGCCAGCGAGGCCTTGGTGATACCCATGAGCACCGGACGACCCGAAGCCGGCTCGCCGCCCTCGGTGACCACCTGACGGTTGGCCGCCTCGAACTCGGCGCGCTCGGTGAGCGAACCGGGCAGGAACTCGGTGGCACCGGAGTCGATGATGGTCACGCGACGGAGCATCTGACGCACGATGGTCTCGATGTGCTTGTCGTGGATCGACACACCCTGACGGCGGTAGACCTCCTGCACCTCGTTGACCAGGTGGATCTGCACCTGACGCGGGCCCATCACGCGGAGCACCTCGTGCGGATCGGCCGGGCCGACCATGAGCTGCTCACCGACGTTGACGTGGTCGCCGTCGGCCAGCGGACGCTCGCTGCCGTCGGCCTGCACCACCGGTGCCAGACGCTGACGCTTGGACAGCTTGTCGTAGACCTGCTCCTCGGATCCGTCATCGGGGATGATCGTGATCTTGTAGAAGCGCTCGCCGTCTTCCAGCTGGATACGACCGGACACCTCGGCGATGGGCGCCTTGCCCTTGGGCACGCGGGCTTCGAAGAGCTCGGTGACTCGGGGCAGACCACCGGTGATGTCGTCGCCGACGCCACCCTGGTGGAAGGTACGCATGGTCAGCTGCGTACCGGGCTCACCGATCGACTGTGCGGCGATGATGCCCACGGCCTCGCCGATGTCGACCAGCTTGCCGGTGGCCATGCTGCGGCCGTAGCACATGGCGCAGACGCCGGTGCCGGTGCCACAGGTGAGGACCGAACGGACCTTGACCTCGGTGATGCCGGCGGCCAGCAGCTTCTCGATCGCCGGATCGCCCAGGTCGTGGCCGGCCTCGACGATGACGTTGCCGTCGGCGTCGACCGCGTCCGCGGCGAGCGTCCGCGCATAAGCGGAGGTCTCCACGTGCTGATCGCGAACCAGGTCGCGAGCCCCGGTGGCCGGGTTCTCGTGCCATGCCGCGATCGTCACGACAATGCCGCGCTCCACGCCGCAGTCGGTCTCGCGAACGATGACGTCCTGGCTGACGTCCACCAGACGACGGGTCAGGTAACCCGAGTCGGCGGTACGCAGTGCGGTATCGGCCAGACCCTTACGGGCGCCGTGCGTGTTGATGAAGTACTCGGCGACGGTCAGGCCCTCACGGAACGAGGACTTGATCGGACGCGGGATGAACTCACCCTTCGGGTTGGTCACCAGACCCTTCATGCCCGACAGGTTGCGGACCTGGGTCATATTGCCCGTCGCACCCGACTTCGGGATCATCGTGATCGGGTTGTCGTCCGGGTAGTACTCCTCCAGCGCCTTACCGACTTCCTCGGTGGCTTCCTTCCAGAGCTCGACCAAAGCGTCGCGACGCTCGTCCTTGGTCAGACCACCGTGCTGGTACTTGCGCTCCAGCTGGTCGGCCTGCGCCTCGTAGCGGTCGAGGATCTCCTTCTTGGCCGGCGGCACGAGCACGTCGGACATGGCGACCGTGACACCCGAGCGGGTGGCCCAGTAGAAGCCGACGTCCTTGAGCTTGTCGACGGTCTGCGCGACGACGATCATCGGGTAGCGCTCGGCGAGATCGTTGATGATCACGGCCTGACGCTTCTTCGGCATCTGCTCGTTGACGAACGGGTAGTCCGGCGGCAGCAGCTCGTTGAACATGACCCGACCCAGGGTGGTCTGCAGCTCCCAGGCCTGGCCCTTGCGCCACTTGCCGTCGAACTCGGCGGCCTCGACGTCGGCCGGCGGACGCAGGTCGGTCAGACGCACCTTGATCGGCGCCTGCACGCTCAGCGTGCCGCGGTCGACGGCCATGATGGCCTCGGCCGGGCTCGAGTAGACGCCCCGCTCCACGTCGTCGGAGGTGGCGGCGGTGTACGCACCGACAGCCGACTCCTTCTCGGTGGTCAGGTAGTACAGACCGGTCACCATGTCCAGACGCGGCATGGCCAGCGGTCGGCCCGAAGCCGGCGACAGGATGTTGTTGCTCGAGAGCATCAGGATGCGAGCCTCGGCCTGCGCCTCCGCGCTCAGCGGGAGGTGCACGGCCATCTGGTCACCGTCGAAGTCGGCGTTGAAGGCCTCACACACCAGCGGGTGCAGCTGAATGGCCTTGCCCTCCACCAGCTGCGGCTCGAAGGCCTGGATGCCCAGACGGTGCAGCGTGGGTGCACGGTTGAGCAGCACCGGGTGCTCGGCGATGACCTCTTCGAGGACGTCCCACACCTGCGGGCGCTGACGCTCGACCATGCGCTTGGCCGACTTGATGTTCTGCGCCTGGTTCAGGTCCACCAGTCGCTTCATCACGAACGGCTTGAACAGCTCCAGCGCCATCAGCTTCGGCAGACCGCACTGGTGCAGCTGCAGCTGCGGGCCCACCACGATGACCGAACGGCCCGAGTAGTCCACACGCTTGCCCAGCAGGTTCTGACGGAAACGTCCCTGCTTGCCCTTGAGCAGATCGCTCAGCGACTTCAGCGGCCGGTTGCCCGGGCCGTTGACCGGACGTCCACGACGACCGTTGTCGAAGAGTGCGTCCACCGACTCCTGCAGCATCCGCTTCTCGTTGTTGACGATGATCTCGGGCGCACCCAGATCGATCAGTCGCTTGAGGCGGTTGTTGCGGTTGATGACGCGGCGGTACAGGTCGTTCAGGTCCGAGGTGGCGAAACGGCCACCGTCGAGCTGAACCATCGGACGCAGCTCCGGCGGGATCACCGGCACGGCGTCGAGCACCATCGCCTTGGGCGAGTTGCCGGACTGCTGGAACGCGGCCACGACCTTGAGGCGCTTGAGCGCGCGCAGCTTCTTCTGACCCTTGCCGGAGCGAATGGTCTCGCGGAGCAGCTCGGCCTCGGCGTCGATGTCGAAGTTCTCCAGGAGCTTCTTGATCGCCTCGGCGCCCATCGCGCCGGCGAAGTACTCGCCGAAGCGGTCCTCGAGCTCGCGGTAGAGACGCTCGTCGATGATCAGTTCACCCGGGGTGAGCTTGACGAACTTGTCCCAGATCTCGTCGAGCCAGTCGACCTCGCGGCCGGCGACGTCGCGCATCTTCTTGAGCTCGCGCTCGGCGGCATCGCGAATCTTGCGCTTGACGTCGGCCTTGGCGCCCTCGGCTTCCAGCTCGGCCAGGTCGGCTTCGAGCTTGGACTGGCGCTCGGCCAGTGCGGCTTCGAGGTCGTCCATGATCGCCTTGCGTTCGACGACCACCTCCGCCTCACGGGTGGAGAGCTCGGCGTGGCGCAGCTCGTCGTCGACCGAGGTGATGACCCAGGCGGCGAAGTAGATGATCTTTTCCAGATCCTTCGGCGCCAGGTCGAGCAGGTAACCCAACCGGCTCGGCACACCCTTGAAGTACCAGATGTGCGTGACCGGTGCGGCCAGCTCGATGTGGCCCATGCGCTCACGACGCACCTTGGCCTTGGTCACCTCGACGCCGCAGCGCTCACAGATGATGCCCTTGAAGCGCACGCGCTTGTACTTGCCGCAGTAGCACTCCCAGTCGCGAGTCGGTCCGAAGATCTTCTCGCAGAACAGGCCGTCCTTCTCGGGCTTGAGCGTGCGGTAGTTGATGGTCTCCGGCTTCTTGACTTCGCCGTATGACCAGTTGTGGATGTCATCGGCCGTCGCCAGGCCGATCTTCAGTTCGTCGAAAAAGTTGACGTCGAGCACTAGATGCCTTTCAGTGTCTCTTCAATCGTCGGATGGCTGGTCACTACTAGTTGGCGAGGTCGTCGACCGTCGCGCTTTCGTTGCGCGAGAGGTTGATGCCCAGGTTCGCCGCGGCGCGCTCGAGGTCCTCGTCGTCGGAGTCGGCCATCTCGATGGCGGCACCGTCGGACGACAGCACCTCCACGTTCAGGCACAACGACTGCAATTCCTTGAGGAGCACCTTGAACGACTCCGGAATGCCCGGCTCCGGGATGTTCTCGCCCTTGACGATGGCCTCGTAGACCTTCACGCGACCCACCACGTCATCCGACTTGATGGTCAACAGTTCCTGCAGCGTGTACGCGGCGCCGTAGGCCTGCATGGCCCAGCACTCCATCTCGCCGAAACGCTGTCCACCGAACTGCGCCTTACCGCCGAGCGGCTGCTGCGTGATCATCGAGTACGGACCGGTCGAACGCGCGTGGATCTTGTCGTCGACCAGGTGATGCAGCTTGATGATGTACATGTAACCGACCGAGACCGGGTACGGGAACGGCTCGCCCGAACGCCCGTCGAACAGGATGGCCTTGCCATCGCTGTTCACCATGACGTCGCCGTCACGGTTGGGCAGGGTGGAACCGAGCAGACCGGCGAGCTCGTCGTCGCGAGCACCGTCGAACACCGGGGTGGCGGTGTTGGTGTCGGGCTCGACCGAGTACAGCTCCTCCGGCAGACGCTCGGCCCAGTCGGGCACGCCCGCGGCCACGTCGATGTTCCAGCCGGCCTTGGCCACCCACCCGAGGTGGGTCTCCAGGATCTGGCCGATGTTCATACGACGCGGCACACCGTGGGTGTTCAGGATGATGTCGACCGGGGTGCCGTCGGGCAGGAAGGGCATGTCCTCGGCGGGCAGGATCTTGCCGATGACGCCCTTGTTGCCGTGACGGCCGGCGAGCTTGTCGCCGTCCTGGATCTTGCGCTTCTGCGCGACGTAGACGCGCACCAGCTCGTTGACGCCCGGGGGCAGATCGTCGTCGTCGTCGCGGCTGAACACGCGCACGCCGATGACCTTGCCGGTCTCGCCGTGCGGCACCTTCAGCGAGGTGTCGCGCACCTCGCGCGCCTTCTCACCGAAGATCGCGCGGAGCAGACGCTCCTCCGGGGTCAGCTCGGTCTCGCCCTTCGGGGTGACCTTGCCGACCAGCACGTCGCCGTCGCGGACCTCGGCGCCGATGCGGACGATGCCGCGCTCGTCGAGGTCGGCCAGCACCTCATCGGAGACGTTCGGGATGTCCCGGGTGATCTCCTCGGCGCCCAGCTTGGTGTCGCGGGCATCGATCTCGTACTCCTCGATGTGAATCGAGGTGAGGGTGTCCTCCTCCACGAGCCGCTGGCTCAGGATGATCGCGTCCTCGTAGTTGTGACCCTCCCACGGCATGATCGCCACGAGCAGGTTCTTGCCCAGCGCCATCTCGCCCTGATCGGTGCACGGGCCGTCGGCCAGCACCTGGCCGGCCTCGACACGCTGACCCTCGTCCACGATCGGCACCTGGTTGGCGCACGTGCCGTGGTTGCTGCGCTCGAACTTGCGCAGACGGTAGCTCTGGCGGGTGCCGTCGTCGGCCATCACGGTGATGAAGTCGGCCGAGACCTCCTCCACCACACCGGTGTCCGAGTTGACGATCACGTCGCCGGCGTCGACGGCGGCGCGCAGCTCCATGCCGGTGCCGACCAGCGGGGATTCGCTGCGCACCAGCGGCACGGCCTGACGCTGCATGTTGGCGCCCATCAGCGCACGGTTGGCGTCGTCGTGCTCGAGGAACGGAATCATGGCGGTCGCGACCGACACCATCTGGCGCGGCGAGACGTCCAGGTACTCCACCTGCGAGGCCGGGACGAACTCGACCTCGGCGCCCTTGATACGGACCAGGACGCGATCGTCGGTGATGTTGCCCTGGGCGTCGTAGGAGGTGTTCGCCTGGCCGATGAGGAAGCGGTCCTCCTCGTCGGCGGTCATGTACTTGATCTCTTCGGTGACCACACCGTCGACGACCTTGCGGTACGGGGTCTCGATGAAGCCGAACGGGTTGACCCGCGCGTACACCGAGAGCGAACCGATCAGGCCGATGTTCGGGCCTTCCGGGGTTTCGATCGGGCACATGCGGCCGTAGTGCGACGGGTGCACGTCGCGCACCTCGAGGCCGGCGCGCTCACGGCTCAGACCGCCCGGGCCCAGCGCCGACAGGCGACGCTTGTGGGTCAGACCCGACAGCGGGTTGTTCTGGTCCATGAACTGCGAGAGCTGGCTGGTTCCGAAGAACTCCTTGATCGCCGCCACGACGGGACGGATGTTGATCAGGGTCTGCGGGGTGATCGCCTCGGCGTCCTGGGTGGTCATCCGCTCGCGGACGACGCGCTCCATGCGGGACAGGCCCAACCGGATCTGGTTCTGGATGAGCTCACCGACGGTGCGCAGACGACGGTTGCCGAAGTGGTCGATGTCGTCGACCTCGACGGGCACCTCGACGCCGCCGGGGCCGGTCATCAGCGGCACGGAGGCGGTGTTCGGGTCCGACTCGTGCAGACGCACCAGGTACTCGACGGTGGTGACGATGTCCTCGCGGGTGAGGACGGCTTCACCGTTCATCGGGTTGTCGGTGAGACCGAGCTTCTTGTTGATCTTGTAGCGGCCGACGCGCGCCAGGTCGTAGCGCTTCTCCTTGAAGAACATGTTCTCCAGGAGGCTCTCGGCCGACTCCTTGGTGGGCGGCTCGCCCGGACGCAGCTTGCGGTAGACCTCCAGCAGCGCCTCGTCCTGGTTGTTGGTGTGATCCTTCTCCAGGGTCGACATCATGATCTCGGAGAACCCGAAACGCTCGGAGATCTCCTCGCGGGAGACGCCGAGGGCCTGCAGCAGCACGGTGACCGGCTGGCGGCGCTTGCGGTCGATGCGGACACCGACGGTGTCGCGCTTGTCGATGTCGAACTCCAGCCAGGCGCCACGGCTCGGGATCACCTTGACCGCGTGCAGGGTCTTCTCGGTGGCCTTGTCGATGTCGCGGTCGAAGTACACACCGGGGCTGCGGACCAGCTGGCTCACCACGACACGCTCGGTGCCGTTGATGATGAAGCTGCCCTTGTCGGTCATCATCGGGAACTCGCCCATGAAGACCGTCTGAGACTTGATCTCACCGGTGTTGTTGTTGATGAACTCGGCGGTGACGAACAGCGGCGCCGAGTAGGTCATGTCCTTGTCTTTGCACTCGTCGATCGAGGCCTTGACCTCATCGAAGTGCGGTTCCGAGAACGAGAGGGACATCGAGGACGAGAAGTCCTCGATGGGCGAGAGCTCGCGGAGGACTTCCTCGAGTCCGCCGACCGGATTGTCCTCACCTCGAGCGATCGCCTTGGCGTGCCACTCCGGAGTCCCGATCAGCCACTCGAATGAGTCCAGCTGCAGATCCAGGAGACCCGGAACCTCCAGCGGCTCATCGATCTTGGCGAAAGAGACACGGCGCGGAGCTCCAGGGATGCTGCCGGTCGAGGTGGTTGAGGTGGACTGGCGGTCGAGTGCCAAGATGCGTCCTTCCAACACGAGGTGTTCACTATGTGGCGTCTAGCCTTTGGCCTTGGGGCCGCTTGCGTGGTCCGCTTTTCGTTCATTGACCTGCGGTTTCCCCGGGCCGGCACAGGAGTGCTCGGGTGGAAGATGCGATCAGTGGACAGGGCGCGGGCAGCGCAACGTCCTACTGTATCAGAAAATGGGCAGGGTTTGTCAACCCTGTCAAGGGGCAGAGGGCCCCGGGCTCAGGAGCGAGGCCCCGGCCGTGTCGCAACCGTGCGGCGCTCGCTGGAAACAGACTGTACTGCCTGCGGCCGATCGTCAAGCAGAACGCGCGGTTTTTCCTCGACTCACACGTCGGAGACGTCCGAGATCAACCACTGACCGTCCTTTTTGACCATGGTGTACTGCATGCGCGGAGCCAACTGCTGGACCGGCTCGCCGCCGACGCTGACGGTGGACACCAGGATCGCCAGCAGGACGGCGCGATCGTCGGTCAGTGAGGACACGGCGATGGAGTCGACGCGGCACACCGAGTCGGCGCGCGCCTGCTCGATGATCTTGCGGTTGGTCTCGAAGGCCTTGTCGAACGCCTCGCGGGCGCCGTCGGTGATCGACGCGCGGACGCGGTCCATCGCCTCGGGCAGGTTCTGCCATTCGTACTGCAGCGGCAGGCAGGCCTTGGCCTCCAGCTGCGTCTTGACCTCGTTGGTGGCGCCGGTGTCGGCGAACGCCTGATTGCTGGTGCCCGAGACTCCGGGATGCCAGGCCAGGACCGCGGCGATGCCTCCGAGGATCGCGGCCACCAGCCACAGCGTGATCGCCAGGGAGACCGTCTGTTTCGCGGAGCGACGCGGCCCCGAGCCGCCCTCGGCGGCGGACGCGCTCACCGCTGCGGTGCGCTCGGCCGCGGTGCGCTCGGCGGTGGCGCGGACACCGCTGAGGTCGACGCTCTCCTCGCGGGGCCGACTGCGCGGCGCCTGGCCGCGCGCGGCGCGGATCTTCTCGGTGGCTGCGGCGGCGTCGAGCGTCGGCTCGGGCGCGGTGAGATCGAGCTTGGTCTCGACGATCTTGCGGGGTTCTTCGCTCATCACCGACCGCCTTCCGTCGGCTGCTCCAGGTAGGCCATGTCGCTCAGAGGCACGATGTTGCTGGCCTTGCGCATGCCGTCGGCCTCCACCACGGTCACCAGGAACTCCATCGGCACCTGTTCCGCCGGTGCGCCGTCGGCGCCCTTGGCCGTCGAGGTGGAGAAGACCAGGACGGTGACCTCGTTCTCGTCCACGTTCACCTCGGTGGCGGCGGCCCGGCTGATGGTGGCGACCAGCTGCGCGTTCTGCACGCGCTTGCCGGCGGCCAGCTCCTTCTTCAGCTGCTCCACCTGGCCGTCCTGCGTCTGCTTCAACGCGGTGCCGGTCAACGACGACTGCAGTCGCTTCTCCCAGCCGTCGATGTCGTTGACGTCGATGTTGGTGACGTTCAGGATGGCCTGCTCGGCCGCGTCGACCGAGTCGTCGCGCAGGGTGGCCGCTTCCCCGCCCGCGGTGAGGTAGGCGGAGATGCCGGTGTAACCGAAGTAGCCCAGGCAGGCGACGGCCCCGGCCAGCGCGACGCTGCCCGTGGCGAGCGCCAGTGACGACGCCCAGTGCCGATCGGCACCCGGCCGCGGAGTCCTCTTCGCAGTCTTCGTCGAGGTCGCCGTCTTCGTCGACGCCTCGGAGATGACCGCGGTGTCGGCAGCGTCCGCCTCGGAATTGACCTCGGTGTCGACCACGTCGTCACCCTCGATGTCGTGCTGCTCAGAACTCATTGCGCGCCACTGTATCTACTCGCGGCCGGTCATCTCAAACACGGCCTCTCCCCTGCCCCGGTCAGTTCTTGTACTTGGTGGGGTGCACCCCGGTGAGCCACGCCAGCTGCATGGCCAGCGGGTTCAGGTTCAACTTGTCCGGATCCTTCTTCGGGGTGTTGTCCCACGGCTGCGGGTAGTCCGGGTTCGCCAGCGCCGCACGGTCGGCACCGCGCACCGCCGTCGGATTGCCGACGGGGACCTCGCAGCTGGCATCCCGGTTGAACGGGAAGTCGTCGTAGCTGACGTCGAAGGTCGGATCCTTCTTCTTCATCTCGGCGATCATCGCCTTGGTGCCCTCGTAGCCGCGCGTACAGGTCGGCGGGTTGTTGGTCTCGAGCACGATGCCGAAGTGGATCTGCCCGTCGCCCGGCGCCGGACTGTGGCTGCCCGCCGACAGCGCCGACAGCATCGCCAGGGTGGCCCCGGTGGCGAACGACGCCGGCTCGATGGTGTCCATGGTGACGCCGAGCTGATGGATCAGCGTGGTCGCGTCGGCACCGTTGCGCTGCAGGAACGTCGACAGCTGGGTGGCGGTCATCGGCGCGTTGGTCAGCAGACGACGCACATCCGGGTCCGACGACGCCAGCTGCGCCGTGATCAGCTCCAGACCCTTGGACCAGGCCAGGATCTCGTCGGACTGGTCGGCCTGCGTGGCCAGCACCACGTCGGCGTTCTGGATCAGCGAGATCGTCTCGCCCAGGTTGTCGTGCCCGGACTGCGCGAGCTTGGTCAGCGCGTCGACCAGGCGGTTCATGTTGTCGGCCTGGCCATCGAAGGCCTTGCCCAGTTCGCTGACCACCGTGGTCAGGTCCTCCACCGGCACCGACTCGGTCAGCGCGATGGTGTCGGTCATGACGTCCTGCAGCACCGGCGGCAGCACGTACTCGGTGATCACGTCGTTGTCGGCCAGGTAGGGGCCGTTCCCGCTGGTCGGCTGCAGGTCGACGAACTGCTCGCCGATCGCCGAGCGGTTGGCGAAGACCGCCACCGCGGTGGTCGGCACCTTGGCCGCATCCGAGTCCAGCAGCAGTTCCACGTCGACGCCCGACTCGGTCAGGGTCATGTTCCCCACCCGGCCGACCGGCACACCGCGATAGGTGACCTGTGCGTTGGAGAAGATGCCGCCGCTACTCTCGCCCATCCGGACGATCACCGAGTACTGGCCGATGCCGACGAGCTTGTCCATGCGCGCGTAGTTGGCACCCACGTAGACGATCGCCAGCACACCGACGATAGCGAAGACGATCAGCTGGATCTTGACGAACTTAGTGAGCATCGGTGCCTCCGAGGAGCGCGATCGGGCCGTCCAGGAAGCTGTCGTACTCCTGGGCCCCCGGCGTCACCGCGTACTGGTTGGACGGCGTCTTGTCGGCAGGCTTCTTCGGCGTCGAGTTCTTCTGGGGCGTCGACTTCTTCTGCGGCGCCGGGTTCATCGGGTACGTGCCGCCGGACGGCGGAGTGTTCGGGCCGAACCGCGAGTTCGGCGCCGGCGGCAGCAGCGAGATCGTCGGCCACCCCCAGCGCGGCCCGTTGCCGTTCACATACGGGTTGCGCGGATCCACCTTCGGCGGGTTGACGCTCGGCGGCTGATAGCGCGGGGTGCCCTGACCCACGCCCAGGGCCTCCAGCTGATTGCGCAGCCGGAAGTCGAGGGTCATGAACAGGTTGGTGGAGTCGCCGTGGACCGCGGGCAGCAGGTCGTCGGGGAACGGATGGGTGAGCATCAGCGGCACCGCCGTGATCGCATCGTCGGCCGACTTGGCCAGCTGCGTCATGATCGGGCTGAGCGCCTTGAGGTCGTTGATCATCGCCGTGTGCGCCTTGTTCAGGACCGCGGTCCCGGCCTGGCCCAGCTCGTCGAGCTTGCCGAGCAGGTCCACCAGCTGCGGACGCTGCTCCTCGAGGACCGCCAGGCCGGCGGGCAGCTCGTCGAGGATGCGTTCGATCTGCTGGGTCTGGCCGGCGGCGCGGTCGGACAGCGCGGCCACGCCGTCGACGGCCTTGACGATGTTGTCCCGCTGCTTGTTGAGGCCGCGGATCAGCTTCTCGGCGTTGACCAGCAGTTCGCGCATCTCGCTGCTGCCGTCTTCACCGCCCATCGACTCGTTGAGCGCGGTGATGATCGGCTTCAACTGGTTGATGCCGCCGCCGTTCAGCAGCAGCGACAGCGCCCCGAGGAGTTCCTCGATGTCGGTGGTGGTGGACGTGCGCGACACCGGGATCGGTTCGGCCGGATTCTGCCGCGGCGCTTGCGCGGCATCCTCGGGCTCGGACAGCGCGACGAACTTCTCGCCGAGCAGGTTGGTCTGCTGCACCGCGGCGTGGGCCTGATCGGACAGGTCCACCGAGTTCTTCACGGTCACCGTGACCAGGGCATCCCAGGAACCCTGCGGCACCTCGATCTTGGTGACCCGGCCGACCGGCATGCCGTTCTTCTTCACGACGGTCTGCGGGACCAGGTCGAGGATGTTCTCGAAGGCGATCCGGTACTCACGCGGATCGTCGCCGACGTCCACGCCGCCGGGCAGCGGCATCTGCTGCACGTTCACCGAGCAGCCGGAGGCCCCGACGACCACCGCGGTCATCGCCACCGCCACACCGGCGGCCTTGAGGCGGGAGGACTTGCCGAACCTCATCAGTTACCTCCCGGGAGCTTGGGATCAGGATTGCCGGGAACCGCACCGGGCGTCGGCATGCGCTGCAGCTTGTTGTTGCTCATCAGGCCGAACGGCAGGATCGGCAGCACCGGTTCGAGCACATCGTCCTGAATCTGCTCCCCCAGCTCCAGGCAGTGCTGGATCAGCGGCTGCAGCTGGTTGGAGAAGGCTTTGGCCTGCGGGTTGCCCGGCAGGAGCTTGCCGAGGTCGAGCATCTTGCACATCGCCCCGGCCGGATCCTGCAGATCCGGAATGTTCACGCGCATGGCGACCGTGCCCGACTCGGCGTCGTAGGCGTTGATCAGGTTGCTGATGGTGACCGGCAGGACCGTGAAGATCTCCAGCAGGTCCTCCCGATTGTCCAGCAGCGCCTGACCGGTGGGCTGCAGGTCGCGGATGGTCTGACCCAGCTTGGCCTCGTTCTCGGCGAGGAACCGCGCCACATCGCCGAGGGCGAAGGACAGCGTGTTGAGCGCCTTGCCCAGCTGCGAACGTTCACCGGCCAGGAAGGTGTTGAACGACGCCATCTGGCTGTTGAACAGCCGCACCTGCTGGTCGTTCTCCTGAAGCGCGCCGACGAAGACGTCGAGGTTCTTGACCGTGTCGACGATGTCGCCGCGCGAATCGGCCAGTGTGCTCGCGGCCTTGGACAGGTTAGTGATGGCCGCACCCAGCTTCTCGCCGTTGCCGTCGAGCGCATCGGCGCCGGCGGTCACGAAATCGCTGAGCGCACCCTTCTGGTTCACCCCGTCCGGTCCCGGTCCCAGCGACTTGGACAGCTTCTGCAGGTTGCCGTAGATCGCGTCGATCTCCACCGGCACCGCGGTGCGGTTCTCGTCAAGGGTGATGTCCTTGCCCGCGGTGGGTCCGCCGGAGTAGGCGGGGATCAGCTGCACGTAGCGGTCGGCCACCAGCGACGGGATCACCTGCACGGCCTTCACGTCGGCCGGCAGCTGCACCCCGCTGTTCACCCGCAGCTCCACCTCGGCGGTCTCGCCGCGCGGGGTCACCTTGGTGACCTTGCCGACGTCGACGCCCAGGATCCGCACGTTGGATCCCTCGTAGATGCCGACGGCGCTGGAGAAGGTGGCCTTGATCTTGGTGGAGTTGGCCATCCCCCACGACCACCAGCCGATGATGCCCAGGATCAGCGCCAGCACCACCGTGACCGCGGCGATCGTCTTGTTTCGAGCGGTGAAGAACGTGTTGTCCACCGTCGTGTCCGGAGTCGTCATCAGCCGCCCGTCCCGCCGCTCGTGAGGTTCTTCTGCATGTTCGGCAGCCTCGTCGTGTTCTGTGCCGGCAGCGCGGGCGGCAGCAGGTTGGTCACCACGGCCTCGAACCAGCGACCGTTGCCGAGCACGTTGGCGTACAGGCGGTAGAAGGGGGCCATGTTCTGGATGGTGCTGCGCAGGTTCGCGTTCTGCGCGGTCAGCAGGTCGGTGACCCCGCGCAGCGAGTCGAGCACCGGCCCGATCTGCTTCTCGTTGTCGGTGACGATGCCGGTCAACGCCCGGCTGAGGCTCTCGGTGCTGGCCAGCAGTGCCGAAATGGACTGCTGCCGGTTGTTGAGCTCCTGCAGGAGGACGCCCGCGCCGGCGATCAGACGGGTGAACTCCTCGTTACGGTCGGCCAGGATCTGCGACGAGTCGCGGGTGGCCTTCAGCAGGCGACGCACCTCGTCGTCGCGGCTGGCGATGGTCTTGGACAGCCGGGAGATGCCTTCGAGCGAGGGTCCGATGTCGTCGGCCGTGGCCGTGAAGACGTCGGAGAGCTCGCCGAGCGCCTTGGCCACCTGATCGGTGTCGACGTTCTCGATCTGGTCGGTGGCATCGGAGAATGCCTCGATCACGTCGTACGGGGCCACCGTTTCGGTGAGCACCACGCGCGGATCGGCCCGCTCGGTGCCCAGCGGATTGAGGGCGATGTACTTCTGGCCGAGCACCGTCTTGATCTGAATGGTCGCCTGGGTGCGGTCACCGATCCAGGTGTTCGACACGCGCAGCTTCATCAGGACCCGATCGCCGTCGAGCTTGACCTCGGTCACCTCGCCGACGCGGATACCGGCCACCCGCACCTCGTTGCCCGGCTGCACGCCGGCGGCCTCGGAGAACTGCACGGTGTACTGCGGGCTCGCGCCCAGCAGCGGCAGATCCTTGAGATAGAAGGTCGACAGGCTCACCATCACCAGGACCGCCAGCCCCAGGATGCCGATGCTGCGGGCGCTCCGGCGCCCGGCGAAGCGGCGCGACTTCTTGGGCGGCAGCTTGGTGACGTCGATCTCGTCGCCGTCGGGGGTGCTGTGCTGATCGCTCATGCTCAGCCCCCGACCTTGCCGTCGGCCCAGCAGCGCGTGGCGGCGCTGGTGTACAGCACGTGATTGATGTCGGGCAGCGGTACCAGCGGCTGCGTGAGCAGTGTCGACTTGCCGTTGCCGGCCACGACGTCGATACCGCACAGGTAGAACTGGAACCAGGAGCCGAAGGTGGCCGAACGGCCCAGCTTCTCCAGCTTGACCGGCAGGTTGGTGAGCGCCTTGGACACGTCCGCCTCCCGCGCGTTGATGGTGTCGGCCACCTGCTTCAGGCCCGACAGGGAGGCCTGGATCGACGGCCGGGTCTGGCTGAGCACCGAGCCGGTCAGCGAGGTGAGGTTGCTGACCGAGGTGATCGCCGAGCCCACCGATCCGCGTTGCGCGGCCAGGCCCACCACCAGCTTCTCGGTGTTGGTGAGCAACGCCGTGAACTGATCGTCGTTCTTGTTCACCGTCTCCAGGACCTTGGTGAGATTGGTGATCATGTCGCCGATCACCTGGTCCTTGTCGGCGATCGTGTTGGTCAGGTCCGCGGTCTGCTGGATCAGCGAACCGATGGTGGCGCCCATGTCGACGCCGTCACCGTTCTGGAAGACGTTGATGACCGTCTCGGCGAGCTTGTTCATGTCCTCCGGGGTGATCTGCTTGAACAGCGGACGGAAGCCGTTGAACAGTTCGGTGAGGTTCACCGCCGGATGGGTGTTGGACTTGCGGCGATCGGGGTCGTAACCGAAGGTGTGTCCGGGTCCGGCGAGGTCGGCCGCGTCGCCGGGGCCCTTCTCCAGGGCCACGTACCGCAGACCGGCGAGGTTGCGGTAGCGGATGAAGATCTGCGTGCTCTTGGGCAGCGAATCGCGGTCGACGTTGAAGGAGACCTGCGCCATGTTGCGGTCGACGATCCCCACCGACTCCACCTGACCCACGCGCACGCCGGCGATCCGGACGTCGTCGCCCGGGTTCAGCATGGCGGCGTCGGCGAAGACGGCCTTGTAGCTGGACTTGCCGGAGGCGCCGGCGTTGGCGATCAGCAGTGCCAGGACCGTGGTCGCCAGCACCGTCACCACGGCGAACACGATCAGTTTGATGAGCGGAGCCCACATGCCTCTCACTTGATCGTCACCTCCGCCTCACCGAGCGCTCCCGCGCCCATGTAGGTGACCCACACGGGTACGTCCGCGGGATCCTGGCCGCTGTCGGCGCCGTAGATCATCTTCATCTGGTTCTTCTGGTCCTCAGCCATCCCGGTACCGGCCGGCGCGGTGCCGAACTGCGGCTGCGGCAGGTCAGGCCAGGTCTTGGGACCGGCGTTGCGCGAGGGCGGCTGGTAGGAGCCGTCGGGCACGCTGCCACCCGGGTACTGCGGGAACGGCCGGCCGTTGGTGGGCGGGTCGTAGCAGCGGGCGGGCGGATCGGTCCACCACATCCGCGGTTCGTCCTGGTTGGGCAGGTAACGACCGCGCGGATTCACGAACTGCAGGTTCACCCGCACACCCGGATTCTTGGTGCCCTTGCCGACGATCGGCCCCACCTTGGGGACGATGGTGGCGAAGTTGTTGAACGTGCAGGCGAAGACCGGCGACTGCCGTGCCAACTGCACCAGCGCCGTCTCCGAGTCGACGAACAGGTCGATCAGGTCCTTGCGGTTGGCCTTGAGGAACTCGGTGGTGTCCACCGCGGCCACCGACAGCGTCGAGATCACGGTGCGCAGGTCGCCCTGGCGTTCCACGATCGTCTTGTTGGTCACCCGGAAGGTGTCGAGCGCGTCGATCACCACCGGCAGCGCCTCGGAGTAGGTGTCGGCGAACGACGCCAGGCCCTCGAGGGTGCCCTGCAGCTCCGGCATGTTCGCGTTCAACTCGCCGAAGATGTCGTTGAGCTGGGCGATGGTGGTCTTGAGTTGACCGCCGCGCCCGGCCAGCGCCGCGTTGACCGAGGTCAGTGTCGCGTTCAGGTCCTCCGGCGGAACGGCCTCGAGGATGGGCAGCAGCGCGTCGAACAGGTCCTCGACCTCCGGGGCGTTGCCCTTCGGGTCGATGTAGATGGTCCCGCCGTCGGCGAGCGTGCCGCCGGAACGCTTCTCCGGGATCTGGATGGCCACGTAGCGCTCGCCGAAGAGCGTCTTGGGCAGCACCTGGGCGGTGCTGTTGGCGGGCAGTTCGCCGGCCAGCTTCGGATCCAGGTCCAGTTGCACGTCGACGCGGCCGTCCTCGCCCACGTCGACCGACTTGACCGAGCCGACCACCACGCCGCGCGCCTTCACGTCGGCGTGCGCGGCGAGCGCGTTGCCGACGTCGTCGGCCATCAGGTTCACCCGCGTCGTCGAGGTGAACGCGCCCTGGAAGATCAGGATCGAGGTCGCGAGCAGCCCGAGCACGACGATGTAGAACACCAGCCCCAACAGGCGGCGTTTGACGGTTGCACCCACTGTGTCGCTACCCTCCGACCCGGATCGACGTGCTGGTGCCCCAGATGGCGAGGCCGAGGAAGAAGTCGAGCACCGCGATCAGCACGAGCGCTGTGCGCACCGCGTGGCCCACCGCCACACCCACGCCGGCGGGTCCGCCCGACGCGTAGTAGCCGTAGTAGCAGTGCACCAGGATGATCACGAACGCGAAGACCAGGACTTTCGCGAACGACCATAAGACGTCTTCGGGTGGCAGGAACAAGTTGAAGTAGTGGTCGTACGAGCCGGTCGATTGACCGTTGAAGACCGTGTTGATCACCCGGGAGGCCAGATAGGCGGCCATCAGGCCGAGCACGTACAGCGGGATCACCGCCACGAAGCCTGCGATCACGCGGGTGGAGACGAGGAACGGAATCGACGGCACCGCCATCACTTCGAGGGCGTCGATCTCCTCGGAGATCCGCATCGCCCCCAATTGGGCGGTGAACCCGCAGCCGACCGTCGCACTGAGCGCGAGACCACCGACCAGCGGCGCCACTTCACGCGTGTTGACGTAGGCCGAGAGGAAACCGGAGAGCGCCTCCGAACCGATCTGACTCAGCGCGGCGTAGCCCTGCATGCCGACCACGATGCCGGTGAAACCGGACATCAGGATCATCACGCCGACGGTGCCGCCGATGACGGCCATGCCGCCGGCGCCGAAGGCCACCTCGGCGAGGATGCGCATCACTTCGCGCCGGTAGTGGACCACCGTCTTCGGGATCCACGCGAGGGTGCGTCCGTAGAAGGACATCTGCTCGCCGGCACCGTCGAGCAGCTTGGCCGGCTTGGCCAGCTGCTTCTTGGCCTCGTACCGGAGATACTCGGGCCGGCTCTTGGAGATCGTCACACCACGAGTCACGGCTAACCTACCTTCGGCGGGACGATCTGCAGGAACACCGCAGTGATGATCAGATTCGCGAAGAACAGCAGCAGGAAGGTCACCACCACCGACTGGTTCACGGCCTCGCCGACGCCCTTGGGGCCGCCCTTCGGGTTCAAGCCCTTGTAGGCCGCCACCACACCGGCGATGACGCCGAAGATCGCCGCCTTGAAGGTGGAGATGTACAGGTCGGGAAGCTGCGCGAGCGCACCGAACGACGCCAGGTAGGCGCCCGGGGTGCCGCCCTGCACGATCACGTTGAAGAAGTAGCCGCCGGCGATACCGACCACGGCCACCAGGCCGTTGAGCAGCATGGCCACCAGCACCATGGCCAGCACTCGCGGCACCACCAGGCGTTGCACCGGGTTGATGCCGAGCACTTCCATGGCGTCGATCTCTTCGCGGATGGTCCGCGAGCCCAGGTCGGCGGCCACCGCCGACCCGGCGGCCCCGGCCACCAGCAGCGAGGTCACCAGCGGCGATCCCTGCTGCACCACGACGAGCACGCTCGCCGCACCGGTGTACGACTCAGCGCCCAGCTGTTTGATCAGTGAACCGGTCTGCAGCGAGACGATCGCGCCGAACGGGATCGCGATGAGCGCCGTCGGCAGGATCGTGACGCTGGCGATGAACCAGGCCTGCTGAATGAATTCGCGCAGCTGAAACGGGCGCGCGAAAAGCTGGCGGGCGACGTCGACGAAGAGTTGAACGATGTTGCCGGTCTGGGTCAGTGCCCCGTCGCCGGCCTTCGCGATCCTCGACGCGCCACGCTGAGCGACGCTGGTCATCCTCGGGTGCTCGCCTCGCCGTCATCGGTGACCACCGTGATCTCCTCGGTCGCGTCGTCGACCACGATGGTCTCCGTCGGCGTCTCGATGACCTCGGTGGGCGCGTCGATCACTGCCGTCGCGGTGCCCGCGGTGGAGATCTGCTCGGTGGCGCCGCCGTCGTAGGCCGCAAAGCCGTGACCGGACGGGTAGTCGAACTGGTGGTTGGCCATCGCGACGAGCGTCGCGGAGGTGTCCGGGCTCTCCATGGCCCGACGGTCCTCTTCGGCGATCGAGGCGCGGATGGCGGCCTGCGCGTTCGGCGGCAGATCGTTGATGATGTTGAGGACGTTCTGGCGGTGCCGGATCGAGGCCTGGCGCACCGGCATGTCCGGGTTCGGCTGCACCTGCGGAATGATCTCGCTGAAGTCGTCCTTGGTGCCGCCACCGGAGATACCGGCGGCCTGCATCGCGGCCTCGGCCGCGGCGACAGCCTCGTCCTTCTCTTCGGACATGCCGATCGGACCGAATCGGTCACCGGCCAGGAACTGCTTGACGACGGGCTGCTCGGAGGTCAGCAGCACCTCGCGCGGACCGAACATGACCAGTTCCTTGCGGAAGAGCATGCCGATGTTGTCCGGGATGGTCCGGGCGATGTTGATGTTGTGCGTGACGATCAGGATGGTGGCGTCGATCTCGGCGTTGATGTCGATCAACAGCTGCGAGATGTATGCCGTACGCACCGGATCCAGGCCGGAGTCCGGCTCGTCGCAGAGGATGATCTCGGGGTCGAGGACCAGCGCGCGCGCCAGGCCGGCGCGCTTGCGCATACCGCCGGAGATCTCGCCGGGCAGCTTGTCCTCGGCGCCGGACAGACCGACCAGCTCCACCTTGTCCATGACGATGCGGCGGATCTCGTCTTCCTTCTTCTTCGTGTGCTCACGAAGAGGGAAGGCGATGTTGTCGTACAGGCTCATCGAACCGAAGAGCGCGCCGTCCTGGAAGAGGACGCCGAACAGCTTCCGGATCTCGTACAGTTCCTTGGCCGAGCACTGGGTGATGTCCGTGCCGTCGATGACGACCGAACCCTGCTCCGGGTGCAGCAGACCGATCAGCGTCTTCAGGAAGACCGACTTACCGGTACCTGACGGGCCTAGCAGCGCGTTGACCTCACCCGCGGGCAGGGTCAGCGAAACATCGCGCCAGATGTTCTGTGAGCCGAACGACTTGGTCAAGCCCTCGACGGCAACCTCTACTCCCACTGCGTCCCTCCAGACGTCTCACTGGCACCGGAAGAAGTCGTCGCGGCTGTTGCCCCCGACCACCGTGGAGTCCGACCCCACTCGATGCCGCCACTTGTGGCTGCGGTCACTGTAACTCACCAGCGACGACCGACCTTCACGCGATAGTGCTAACGCTTCGATCGGCAAACACCGTTCTTACCAAGCGGTAACTTCCCAGTGCGCTGAGAATACCCAAAGAATCCGTCTCAACCAAGTGAGACGGCGGCTATCCAGAAAGCCGCCGGTGACGGAGCCCACGTAGGCCTTAAGTCCTTACTGGAACAGGGACCGAATACCCGGCTTGGCAGATGCGAGCGAGGCCCGCAGGGAATCCCTGCGGGCCTCGTTCGGCAGATGGCCGTGATGGCCGATAGTCGCCCGAAGGCGACTCATCTCACTTGAGCGAGATGGAGGCGCCGGCCTCTTCCAGCTTGGCCTTGGCAGCCTCGGCGTCTTCCTTGCTGACCTTCTCCAGGAGAGCCTTCGGAGCGCTCTCGACGAGGTCCTTGGCTTCCTTCAGACCCAGGCCCGAGACGACCTCGCGGACGACCTTGATGACCTGGATCTTCTTGTCGCCGGCGCTCTCGAGCACGACGTCGAACTCGTCCTGCTCGGCAGCGGCCTCGGCACCGGCGGCAGCCGGGGCACCGGCAGCAGCGACGGCGACCGGAGCGGCAGCGGTGACCTCGAAGACCTCTTCGAACTTCTTCACGAAATCGCTGAGCTCCAGCAGGGTCAGTTCCTTGAACTGCTCGATGAGCTCGTCAGCGGTGAGCTTCGCCATGATGGCGTCCTTCCTATAAGTCCCGGTAAGGGAGGTCTGCGGTGCAGACCGAGTCGGTGGTGCGGCTGGTTGCCCGGCCGCGATGGGGAGGGGTGAGACCTAGGCGGCCTCGCCCTCCTTCTTCTCCTGCAGAGCCGCGGCGAGACGCGCGACCTGCGAGGCGGGCTGGTTGAACAGCCCGGCGGCCTTAGCCAAGTTGCCCTTCATGGCACCGGCGAGCTTGGCCAGGAGGACCTCACGGGTCTCCAGGTCGGCGATGGCCTCAACTTCGGCGACGGACAGCGCACGGCCGTCCATGTAGCCGCCCTTGATGACCAGGGCCTTGTTGTCCTTGGCGAAGGTCTTGATGGCCTTCGCAGCCACAACCGGCTCACCTTCGATGAAGGCGATCGCGGTCGGACCGACGAACAGCTCGTCGAGCCCCTCCACGCCTGCCTCTGCGGCAGCACGCTTGACGAGGGTGTTCTTGGCGACGGAGTACGTTGCGCCGTCACCGAGCGAGCGGCGGAGTTCACCGATCTGCGGCACGGTCAGACCACGGTATTCCGTGATGACCGCCGCGGTGGAACCCTTGAACTGCTCAGTGATCTCAGCAACTGCTGCGACCTTTTCCTGCGTGGACATACTTCGCCTCCTCTCGTGTCTTTTCCAGACACCCATCGGGTGTCGCGACCCAGAAACCGTCCGCGGAACGAAAGGCGGTCGACGACCCGTGAAAACACGAACGCCCCGTGCAGGAAGCACGGGGCGATGTCCTCCGCGCGGCAAGCCGCGCGGGCGAAGTCTCCTCGTTCATCCTGCGTGGGCCGCCGAGCGAACTCGGGCCTTCGATCGGGATCCCTCCCGACGACCGACGGTCTCTGGTTGAACTCGATGCACCGAAGCGAACTCCGGTGAACCGGGATCTAGGCTAACTGTCATGGCCCAAGATGTCGAATCCCGAGATGTCGAGAACGCCGCGGAAGCCACGGCCCGCGTCGCCGCGGCCCTGGCCGCGCTCCGCGCCCGCCATCTGCGGCCGGTGGCGTACGTCCTGCCCGGCACCCGGATCGGCGTCAGTTCGTGGCCGCCGGCCGGGCGCCTGGGCAGCAAGGCCCGCCTGACCGCGTCCTGGAACTACTGGTGGCAGGCCCACCTGGCGGACGTACTGGTCGACGCGGCCGTCCTCGGCGACCGCCGCGCCGGACGGGAGGCACGCGCGGTGGTCCGCGGTCTGCGCATCCGCAACATCGGCCGCTGGCGCAACGCCTACTACGACGACATGGCCTGGCTGGCGATCGCCCTGGAGCGTGCCCGTCGCCACCTGCCGCGCGCCCGTGGTCTGCGCGGTGGGCTGCGGACGCTCACCGACACGCTGTACGACGCGTGGGACCCGGCCCACGGCGGCGGCATCCCCTGGCGCACCACGGACCTGTTCTTCAACGTCCCGGCGAACGGTCCGGCCGGGATCGTGCTGGCGCGCCGCGACCATGCGGCCCGCGCGGTCGCGACCGCGGACTGGATCCACGAGCACTTCGTCCTCGACAACGGGCTGATCGCCGACGGCTTCTGGGTGGAGCCGGACGGTTCCCGCCGGGCGGTGGACACCCCGTTCACCTATTGCCAGGGCGTCACCCTCGGGCTGGAGCTGGAGTGCTACCGCCGGACCGGGGAGCCGCGCCACCTCGACCGGCTCGACCGCCTGGTCGCCGCGGTGACCCGCGAACAGACCCGCGACGGCGTGCTGATCGGGCACGGCGGGGGCGACGGCGGCCTGTTCAGCGGCATCGCCGCGCGCTACCTGGCGCTGGTGGCGACCGACCTGCCCGGCACCTCCCCCGCCGCCGCGGACCTGCGGGCCCGCGCCGGCGCCGTGGTGCTGGCCAGCGCCGAGGCGGCGTGGCGACACCGCGCGGAGGTGGACGGGCGGCCGCTGTTCGGTCCGGACTGGTCGGTGCCGGCGGTCGTGCCCGACGGCGTCGGCGCGGGCGCGGCCTTCATCGCCGGAGCGGTCCGGTCGTCGTCGACGCCGGAGCGGGATCTGTCGGTGCAGATCTCCGGCGCCATGCTGATGACCGCGGCCGCTTCGGTCACGCTGAGGTCACCCGAGCACACCGAAACGGTGACCCCAATTTCGCATTCGCGAAGTACTAGTGCTTAATAGTCAGTGAGGACCAGTGGGATGGATCACATCCCGACCTACTCCAGTTTCACTCCGCGCGCGGGTGAGAAGGGACGTCACACGTGAGTCTGCAGCTCGATTTCGACGCGGCGGAGGCCTCGGAATACCGAGACGCCGACGGCGGCCACCAGGCCGCCTCCTGGCACGAGTCGGTCTACGGCCGGAAGCCGTACCCGCGCGTGCACATCACCCGCGATGTCACGATCACCATGACCGACGGCACCCACCTGCGCGCCACCGTCATCCGGCCGGCCAACCGTCTCGGCCAGCCCACCAAGACCCCGTTCCCAGCGGTGCTGAACGTGAACCCGTACAACCGGGCGCTGCTGGACGGCTTCGACCATCTGCTGCACGGGCCGGTGATCGGGCGCGCGGTCAAGGCCGCGGCGAGCACCATGACGCACGAGGAGGGTCCGCTGGTCGGACTGTCCCGCCTGACCCGCACCTTCGATCGCGGCCTGTTCGACGTCTTCGGCGTCAACCGCAACCTGGTGCAGTCCGGGTACGTGCAGGTCCTCGTCGACGTGCGCGGCACCGGCGCCTCGCACGGCCGGTGGGAGATCCTCAGTGCCCGCGAGCAGCAGGACTCGGTCGAGGTGATCGACTGGATCTCGAAGCAGCCGTGGTGCGACGGCGCCGTCGGCATGGCCGGCTGGAGCTACTCGGCGATCAACGCCCTGCAGGCCGCCGCGCTGCGCCCGCCCGCCCTGAAGGCGGTCTTCGCCGTCGAAGGCACCGAGGACGTGGTGCGCGACATCTACATCACCGGCGGCATGCCGTCGGCCTTCATCCCGATGTGGCTGGCCCTGGTCAACGCCATGAAGTGGCTGCCCAATCCGGCCACCCTGCTGGCGGACACCGTGCGCGGCCAGCAGTACCGCTGGCTGCGCGACCGGATCGCCAGCCCGGCCACCGAGATGCCGTCGCTGCTGTGGGGTTTCCTCACCGCTCGCGACCACCGCATCTTCGATCACCCCTACTTCGCCGAGCGCGCCCCGGAGATCGGCGACATCGAGGCGGCAACGTTCACCGTGGGCGGCTGGCACGACCTGTTCGGCCGCAGCGCCACCCGCGTGTATCAGCAGCTGGACATGGAGCCCGGCCGCAAGCAGATGCTGGTGGCCAACGGCTACCACCTCGACCCCGGCTGCGACCACGGCGGCGAGCACCAGCCCCCGCAGCTCGACGTCCTCGAGCGCGCCTGGTTCGACCGCTGGCTCAAGGGCATCTCCAACGGCATCGACGACTACGGCCCGGTGACCCTCGAGCAGCAGGGCGGCGACTGGTCGTGCGGCCCGGCGTTCCCGCGCGCCGAGGTGCGCGCGCAGCGTCTGTTCCTCACCGAGGAGCCCTCCGGCACCGCGCCGCACACCCGCCACGACGGCCGTCTGCACACCGCGCCGGCCACGCGGCGGCGTTCGCTGCGGATCACCCCGGATCTGCGTGGCATGAAGTCCCGGGATGCCGCGCAGGTGTTCGCCGGTCTGCCCATCGTCTTCGGCCGTAAGTTCACCGAGGACGCCTCCTACCAGGAGCAGGGCGCACTGAGCTTCACCAGCGCCCCGGTCACCGCGCCCACCCAGATCTCCGGCCAGATGAATCTGCGCCTGAACGTCTCGACCACCGCGCACGAGGGCATCTGGGCGGTCACCATCAACGATGTGGCCCCCGACGGCACGTCCACCGTGCTGAGCAACGGCGCGCTGACTGCGTCGAACCGGGCCCTGGACCCGTCCCGCTCCACCTACGCCGACGGCGGCACCCTGGTCGACGCCGTGCACTACCTGTCCCGCGAACGCCGCCTGCCGGTGCCGCCGGACGAGCCGGTCCGTATCGACGTGGACCTGGTGCCCACCGACGCGGTGCTCAAGACCGGCCACCGCCTCCGCGTGGACGTGTACGCGGCCAGCCTGCCGCGCTACCTGACCATCGTGCCGGACCTGATCAAGGCTCGCGGCCGGCGTCAGCAGTTGGTGCTGGACCCGAACAAGCCCAGCTACCTGACCTTCCTCAGCGACGGCGAGCTCGGCGTGGACCCGGTGCCCACCACCTCCCAGCTGCGCCCGATGGGCAAGCTCTCGGCGGTCGACTGATCCGGTCGGCCGCGGCGCGAGGTTCCGCGGTTGGATATGGGTGGCGCGAAGATCTGTAACCCGGCGTTGGCACGCGTCTGGACCGGCGAATGCAGCTATAACCGGCTGCGCCGAGAGACCGCAGCATTGACCGCTTCGCGCCACGTGTTATGTTCCGCATTCTTTGCGTCCAGACTTTCCCGATTGGCTTCTAACCAGCTGCGCGCTGCCCTATTGAGCGTTGGTACACCCACGGGAGGGTGAGTCCCCTGGAGTGGTGGGGTTTGGTGGCTCGCTGAGGGCGGTGGACACGCCGGAGAGCTTGGTGTCGCCGTTGGGGTGGGCCATCGCGTG
>NZ_JBHLWV010000003.1:0-2690 GCF_042432625.1 Gordonia phosphorivorans
CTCGACGGGGTCCGCTGCCTCGGTGTGGACGAGCACAAGTGGAAACATGTTCGCGGACAAGGAGATTCGAGTTTCGTCACGGTCCTGATCGACCTGACTCCGGTCGTCGACGGGACTGGCCCGGCTCGCCTGCTTGACATGATCGGCGGACGCTGGAAAACATGTCCTCAAGCAGTGGATGGCCGCCCGAGACCAACGGTTCCGGGATCGGATCAAGGTTGTGGCGATGGACGGATTCACCGGCTACAAGAGTGCCACCACCGAAGAACTCCCCACCGCTCGGGTGGTGATGGATCCGTTCCACGTCGTACACCTGGCCGCGGCGAAATTGGACCTGTGCCGGCAACGGGTCCAGCAGCAGGTGTGTGGGCACCGCGGACGTAAAGACGACCCCCTGTACAAGATCCGCCGGATCCTGCACACCCGCACCGAACTCCTCACCGACAAACAGAAGATCCGCCTATTCGAGTCGCTGACCAGCCACGACGCACACGCCGCCGTGGAGATCACCCATCAGGTGTATCAGCAACTCATCGCCGCCTACGAACACCGACATCGCCGCGAGGGCAAGAAGCTCATGTACAAGATCCTGCGACGGATCCGCACCGGACTACCCGCCGGCCTGACCGAGCTCGCTCAACTCGGACGAAGCCTATGGAACAGGCGCGCCGACATCCTCGCCTACTTCGACACCGGCGTCTCCAACGGACCCGTCGAAGCCATCAACGGACGCCTCGAACACCTCCGCGGAATCGCCCAAGGCTTCCNCAAAACCCTCACCATCACCGACATGAACGGCGGTCCCGGTGGCACCGCGTATCCCTACAAGACCAGCAAGTTCGGTGTGCTGGACACCCGTCCGTCGCAGCACCGCCCGGGCATGCAGTACATCCTGATCCCGTAGCGGAGACGGCACCACAGGTTGGCGGCCCCGGAAGCGTCACGCGTCCGGGGTCCCGTCGTGACGCGTAACATGTGTGCCCTCCGGGTCTCTGGGGCTATAGGCATTACCAAGGAATCTGAGTGGCGGCGACGGTAGTGTTCCGTACGGCCGGGCGAAAGTTTGGCGCCCCGAATTCATCCAGGGAGACTGATGTCGAATCCGTCCGATTCTCTCCGCGCGTATCGCGGCGGCGAGCCGTACGCTTTCATCTCGTACGCGCGTGCGGACGCTCATCTCGTGTTCCCGATTTTGCAAGCACTCCAAGATCGCGGGTTCCGAATCTGGTTCGACGAAGGCATCAAGCCGATGGACGAATGGATGGATCGACTCGCCTCGGCGATCGACGGCGCTGAGATCTTTGTCCTGTTCGCCTCCAAAGGATCGGTGTCACGATCCAATGTGATCCGCGAGATCGGGCGCGCTGCGGAGAATGAGAAGCCGTTCTGCACCGTTGGGCTCGAGTCTATGCAACTGCCTAGAGCCGTTGCATTCGCGGTCGGCAAGGATCAGCATGTCGCGGCAAGCGAGCGCAATCGTGCCGAAGTGGTTGCGGACCTGGTGAATGCATTTGACGGCTACAACATCCGTGAGGACGGTGTAGGTGAGCCTGTTTCCGATGTGCGCACGAGCAACCGCCGTCCCGTTCCGGAGCGGCCTCGTCGACGAGGGCAGCGGATGCAGGTCCAGGATTCGTTCGCTGATCGGGTGCCGGAGAGCGAAGCGCTGCTACGCTCCGTCGATCGTCAGCTACGACGATTGCGTGACGAAGAAGCTATCGAACCGGAGGTCTTTCCTAATGTACTCGTCTTCTACGGCGGGTCGGGACTAGGAAAAACTGGACTGTCCAAACGTCTCGAGCTCTGGGTTTCGCATGGCCTGGCAGAGAGCATTGAGTGGGGTGAATGGCCGCACGAGGATGTCGTGTCAGTCCGGTGGGACTTCCATGAGGCCGAGGGAAATCTCAACCTACTCGCCATGCTCCGGGCACTACGTGCTGCGTTGACCCGGTCGAAGGTCGACTGGCGAGCGTTCGACATCGGATTGGCGGCATATCTCGAAGCTTGCCGTTTCGGGGAGCAGAATGCGCTGGGCCTGTCGGGTGACGTCGAGGATGAGGTCCTGCGGTCGTTTCAGATCGTCGCCAGTGAACTCCGGATGGCGCCGCCCAGCGATCTCGCGCCGTCGGACGTTCGGCGGATTGTGCGGGAAGTCCGACAGGCGCGGGGCCACGGCGGAAGCCTCGATGATTACAGTGCACTATTCACGCTGCTGGATGCAGTTCAGGATTTGTCGAGAGGAGGTCATGCATCGGAAGTTGCATCCGACCTCATGTATCTCCTGACCGAGGTGATCGGTGTCCTCCCGCCCGAAGAGCGGCCACTCCTCCTTTTCTTCGTCGACCCCTTCGAGAGGATTCAGCGAGGTTCCGAGACCGGGCACGAGGAAGCCCTCGCGCAGTTCGTTGCGGATCTGCCCTTTGCGCTGTTTGTCATTACCGGCCGCGACAAGCTCAAGTGGGCCGAGGAGAACCGGACAGGACTGCCGTTCGCCGGTCCGTCCTTCTGGCCGGGGCTGACAAGCGGAGACCCCATGCCGCCAGAGCCCCGTCAGCACCTCTTGGGCCGGCTTAGCGACGAGGACACTAGTGTCGCGTGTCGTTAGATAGTTTATGGTTGCGCCTTCTTCAGGATTTCGTCGGCGGTCTTGGTCCAGACGAAGGGGTGTTTGCGGTCGTTCCAGCCGTTGA